>CACYDF010000110.1 GCA_902773085.1 uncultured Erysipelotrichaceae bacterium | reverse complement strand
TATTTTCTTCCATAGTAAATCCTCAACAATAAATTATATCATTAAAAAGGATATAATTTATAAATAATGGCTATTTCGGATTTATTTTATTATTCAGTTCTTAAAGCGACAACAGGATCTTTCTTAGCTGCAGATCTAGATGGGATAAATCCAGAAATCATCGTTAAGAACATACTAATTAGGATAAGAATTCCTGCATATCCTATTGGTAAAACAGCACTTAAATTAGATATATGAGTTAAAGAATGAATCACAAAATTAATTGGAACTATTAATATATAGCAGATGATTACACCAAATAGTCCAGCTGCAAAACCAATAATAATTGTCTCAGCATTAAACATACTTGATACATTGCCTTTTGATGCACCAATTGCACGAAGAATACCAATTTCTTTAGTTCGTTCTTGCACTGAAATTAAAGTAATAATTGCAATCATAATTGATGAAACAATAAGTGATATTGCAACAAAAGCAATTAATACATAAGTAATCGCATTAATAATTGTATTTACTGCAGACATTAATACACCCATTAAGTCTGTATATGTAATTTGTTTTTTCTCATCGACACTTTTATTGTATCTTTCAATTTCTTCTTTAATAATATCTTTGTTAGCAAAAGTAGCAGTATAAATATTGATAGTTGAAGGAGTATCAAGATAAACTTTACCAAGCTTAATTAAATTATCTTCATATGTACTAGATGAAAATTCAATTGTCTCATTAAAATATAAAACAAGTTGTTCATCAGTATATGAAGCAATAGCACCATCAAGCATTGCTGCCACTTGTTCATCAGGAGTATTTTTAAAGTTTTCTCTTACTCCTTCTTCTTTTTGTTTTTTTGCTTCTTCAACAACTGCACTAGCAATAAGTTTATCAAGTTCTTCATCACTTAAAGAAGTAATATATCCTCTAACTAATTCTTCAGAAGCACCTGTAGAACTAACATAGCCTTGAATAATAAGATTTTCTTTATCTTCTCTAGTCATTCCTTGAGTTCCCGCTGTAATTGCCATTTGCTTTTCTTGTTCTGAAAGAATACTATTTATTTTAATAAATAGTTCTTTTTTAGCACTTACAGATAAGCCTTCCGCATATGACTTAAAGACATTTCTTTTTTCTTCATCAGTATAAGAGTTTTCTTTAAATGGAAGATTTGTAAAAACATCAACATTATCATTTTTTAATTGAGCTTTAACTACATCAGTACCATCAGCAGATTCGATAATCTTTTTAGTAAGCAAATTTGTGTAGCAAATAGAACCATTAATCATTGGTGAATTAACTTCATCTTTTTGTTTAATAACACCAGTGATTTTTAAATTAGTTCCTCTAGTATTATATAAGACTTTTAGCCCTGCTTCAGTCACACGATTATCAACATAAATATTTTTTTCACTATTATATGTATATGCATCTCCTGCAAGAATTGTTCGATATTCTTTTGCACAAATCTCTTCATAGGTAAATTCAACTTCTTTATTATCAGGTGAAGTAGTATTGTTTAATACCGCATTAATAATCTCTTGGACAGTATCTTGATTTTTTAGTCCTAAAGAATATAAAGCAGCATCTGAAATCTCACCATGTTCATTTAAAACAACAGTTACTTCATCATAACTATTTGGCCAAGTCCCATAAACTAAGTCATATTGCTGTTTAACTAGATCATTAATAGGATCCCCATTAACTCCAGGAAGGAACTCTTCCCATAAAGTTAGAGAACCAGTTGATTCAAGAAGTGATGTAATCACTGAGTTACTTGTTCCGGATGCATTAGAAGTAGCACTAGTTGTTGCTCCTTTACTTGCATATTGAGTAAAAATGCTATTAACTAGTTTACCCATATCAGATTCCATAATTTTTCCATCACCTTCTGACTCAGTATAGATAGGAATATTAATTCCATAAGAATATGAAACACCGTTAACAGCTTTATGAAGTTTAGATTCTTCATTTGCAATTTCACTTACTAAAAATTCATTAAACGATTTTAAATCATTTTCAGAACTTGATGAATTCACAATCCCATCAAGAATGTTATATAAAACTGGCTGTTCATAAACTTTATCTTCCTTGTGAGATGAAGAAGTTTCATCTCCTAATGGATTTGTAAAAGTTTCAAATAAAGCAGAGATGTCAGTATTATTCTTTCTTATAGAAAGAGGATATGAAGAAAGAGATTCTTCTTGAACAGAATTAATATAACCTGTTGTTCCTTGTGATACAGCAAGAACTAAACCGATACCAATAATACCAATAGACCCTGCAAAAGAAGTAAGAATAGTTCTACCCTTTTTAGTAATTAAGTTTTTCAAAGATAACTTTAGTGCAGTAAAGAAATTCATTGAAGGTTTCTTTTCTTTTTTATTTTTCTTATCTTCTAAAACAAGTAAATCTTTTCGATGATAAATTTCTTTTTCATCATCAGAAAGAGGGTTGGAATCTTCTTTAATTACACCATCAAGCATTCTAATTATTCTTGTTGAATATTGACTTGCAAGATCAGGATTATGAGTAACCATGATAACTAATTTATCCTTGGATACTTCCTTTAATATATCCATAACTTGTACACTTGTTTCACTATCAAGTGCACCTGTTGGTTCATCTGCAAGAATGATATCTGGATTATTAACCAGTGCTCTAGCAATAGCCACTCTTTGCATCTGACCACCTGACATTTCACTTGGTCTTTTATGAATTTGATTTTCAAGTCCAACATCTTTTAAAGCTTGAATTGCTCTTTTTCTTCTTTCTCTTTTACTAACACCTGATAAAGTTAAAGCAATTTCAACATTAGATAAAACAGATTGATGTGGAATCAAATTATAACTTTGGAATACAAAACCGATAGAATGGTTTCTATATGTATCCCAATCACGGTTATTATATTCCTTTGTTGATTTACCATTAATTATTAAATCCCCTTCAGTGTACTTATCTAATCCACCAATGATATTTAATAAAGTTGTTTTACCACATCCACTTTGTCCAAGGATAGAAACAAATTCATTTTCTCTAAAAACAAGATCAATGCCTTTTAAAGCATACACTGTGTTTTCACCAGAAAGGTAGTTTTTCTTGATGTTTTTAAGTTCTAGCATAATACACCTCCGACTAATCAACTCTTGAATTATGCATCAATGTGTCGCATAATATTCTATGATAAAAAAGGATTAAGTCAACAACACTTTTTAGAAAGTTGTTGCATTATTAAAAATATGAATAATATAGAAAGAAAAAAGACTACAAAACAAAAGATCATCGATGCTTATTGGAAATTACTCAAATCTAAAGGTAAGGGTAATGTATATGTAACTGATGTTGCTAGAATTGCAAAGGTCAACCGTGCAACATTCTATCGTAACTTTATTGATGTAGATGAAGTCTTAGAAGAGATTGAAAATAATGTAATAGAAAGAACTAAAGAAATCTTTTATCAAGAATTTACTAGTGAGGACTTTACTTCAATTGTTGAAGACTTCAATATCTTTGATAAAGAACTATTTGATTATTATTCTACACTGCTAGGATATAACGGAGATCCTAAGTTTGGATATAAGTTAAATAAATTAATAGAGATGAAAACAAGTAATACTCCTTTCTTTGCTGCATTACCTGATAATGAAAGAAAGATAGTTACAGCTATGGTTATTGGAATTATAAAAAGTATATACGAACTAACTAAGATGGGAGAGATTACGACTCCTCCTAAACAAATTTACAACTTTGTTTTAAAACTCTTAGAAAAAGGATTCCCTTCTATTATTAGTGAAGAAACTATAAATCAATATATACTTAAGTAACTACTAAAGACAATTATCTGATTTTATTGCAAGAATTTCAGAAGTGGATTTTTTGGAAATATCAGAAATTAAAGAAATATCTAATCCATTTTTAAGCATTGTAATAATGGATTCTTTTTCTTTCTCTTCATATTTTTTTCTTGCTTGCTCTTCTGCTTCTTTATAAACTTCTTTTCGAGTTTCTTTTCTTACTCTTTCCCAAAAATCACTCATTTGATAATCTCCTTTTCTTTCTTGTTTGCTAAATACATTATAACACTTTTTCTCACCTATCTTGCTTTTCATATCATGGATAAGTTTACCAATATCATTACTTCTTCCTTCATACTTACAATTAACATATACACTATGCGCTCCATCATCTATTCTTTCTCCATCATAGAACGAATTTCCACCAAAATATATTGGCTTACCTTCATTTTTAATGTCAAAGTCACAGAAGAATATTATATATGTCTCAGGTAGATCAGAAAACTTATATCCCTTATCCATATTTCTATTATCCAGTAAAGATAAGTGACATCTAGCTCGATAGAAGATATCTTTTCTTTTTGCTTGTTGCATTTCTATGTTATAGACTCTTTTATTAGAGTCAATAGCTATAGCATCAAGAACAATACTTCTACCTGTTGGATTACTAATTCTTACTTGAGTATTTATTTTAGTAACTTTAATATCTTTCTTATTAAGAATAATTCTAAGAATGAATGTACTAGTTCATTATTCTTATCTAGAACTGCAGAAAACCATCTATCATCCATCATAGAAAGATCTTTTAAAGAAATCTTTTCATCTATTTTTATTTTATTAATAGTTTCTTTTTTAATACTAGTTTTTGACATTTAAATATATAATCTCCCTTCATATATTCTTTTGCATTAAAATAAGAATTATTTAAATGTAAATAAAAGAATACTCATATAATGTTTTGTTAGATGTGCAATTTTGGAAAGTAGATAATTAAATTAACACTTGCATAAAATTAACATTATGTTAAAATTATGTAGAGGTAAATAAAATGTTCAAACTATTGAGATTCTCTTTATATGGGGTAAAAAACTTAGAAAATGAAGTAACTTTAGAGTTTTGTGGAGCAACAACACAAGATGGTATTAAGAAAATTAATAATATCAAAGGTATTTATGGATATAATGGTGCTGGTAAAAGTGCTATTGTTTGTGCAATGAATTTATATGAAAAGTTAGTTTTAAAGGATTCATTCCTTAGTGAAAGACAAGTAATTGAAGAATTAGATAACCTAATTAATTATAAGAGAAAAGAACTATATATTTCAGTAACTTTTGAAGGTTACAAGGAAATCATTGAACATAAAATAAAAATCAAAAAAAACGATTTGTTAGGTAAGTATGTAATTTTTTACGAAGAAGTATTATTACATAAAGGAAGAACATTAAACGAAAAAGGCGAAACTATATTTTTAAAGAGTGAAGATAAATTAAAAAGTAAATACGACTTACAAGGTGTATCTAGTGAGTTTAATAATTTAAATTACAATTCTTTTGTACATGAACTTATCATCAATTTTGTATTTTTAAAATACAAAGGGAAAATAGATGACCCTAGAATCTTGCATTTAACAAGCCTCATAATTAGTATGGCAAGAATTTATCTTTTCTCAATGAGATTATTTGTCTACTTACCTAATACAGATAACTACTTTTATGATTATGCTTCAGTTAGTGCAAAAATAAACTCATTGCTAAAAGAAGATTATAAGAAAGATAATAAAATGAAAAGTAATGATGAGTTTCTTTCATTATTTCAAAAGCAAAAGTATAAAATTGTTGTAAGAAAAACTGTAATAGAAGAAGTAAAAAAAATGACAAAAAAACTAGAGAAGTTTTTAAAAATATTTAAACCGGAATTAAAAAAAATAGAATTAGAAATAGTTGAAGATAAAGAAAACGCCTATATTGGAAGAATATTTGTTTATGACGATTATAAAGTAGGTTTAGAATATGAATCTGCCGGAATAAAACAACTAGTAGAAATATTCCCATATTTATATAATTGCGCAAATGGAGGAGTTACTTTTATTGATGAAATAGATACTTACCTTAATTCTGTATACTTTGAAAAATTAATCTCATTCTTTATTGAATACGGAAAAGGACAACTAGTATTTACAGCCCACAATATTGAACCTATGTCAGAATTAAAGAATCAACTAAGGGCAATAACAATCCTTGGTGTAGATAATAAAATTGAAACATTTACTAAAAAAGGAAATTACGATCCTAAGAATATTTACAAAAAAGGATATTTCCCTAATTTACCAATGAATGTAGAAAACTTTGACTTTTTAAATATCTTTTTTGAGGATGAACTATGATTTTACTTTTTCTACTTGAAACTACATCCAGCAATAAATCAGATTGGAGATATGTAAAAAGCACAATCGATTTTTATTATGAAAGTAGAATTTGTAAATATGAACCATTATATTGTGAAAACAAAGATAAACTAATAAACCAAGATACTAAAATTAATAGAATTATTAAAAAAGATTATTTTGAAAATGAATATAAAGTAATACTAGTTGCTGATTATGATAGAGAAGAGAATAAAAATAATAGAATTATTGATTATTGTAATAAAAACAAATATGAATTAATTTGGATGAATCCAAATATTGAAAAAGTATATTTGGATATGGATGTCAGTCAAGCTGATAAGAAAAGAAAGTCAGAAAACTTTCAAATCAAAAGTGAACAACTCTTACCTAACTTAACAAACATATTAAATTTTAAAGAACCCCTTAAAACTAAAAGGGGTTCTAATATACTTGATATATTAGATAAGTTTCTAAAAGCGAAATAAACTGCAAACAATTAATTAAATATGAGTTTTGACATAAGTAATACATATGAATTTCTTCGCAGAAATGCTCCGCAAGTTACAAAGGAGGAAGATGTTTTATTTAATAAGTATTGCAATTCTCTTTATTATAAAGCAAATAAAATGGGGATTCTTTCCAAATGTGAATTATGTGGGAAAAAAATAGTCGGAAAGGCAAATTCTCATTCTATCCCCCAATCTATTTTAAAAAATATCGAAGTATCTGATCGCTACTATTATCCTATTACATATGCGCTTAATAACAATATTTATTACGGACCAATTGGAAGGAAAAACCGATACGGTCTAAATAATACAGGGACATTTCACATGCTATGTGAAGAATGTGAAAATAGAGTATTTAAAGACTATGAGCAAGATTCCTTTATTTTCAATCTTTCTAAAGGTG
>CACYDF010000109.1 GCA_902773085.1 uncultured Erysipelotrichaceae bacterium | reverse complement strand
TTGCTCAGTTTATCTCTTTCTTAGTTTCAATTCCAGATTCGCTTGCTCCTTTTTTAGTTAATCAATTTGAATTTGAAAATTATTTTACTGGAAATAAAGATATTTCAAAAGTTACAGGTTCAATTGAAATTTACTTTACTTTAAATAATTATAATTATGAATATTATTTTTCAACAACAAATGAAAAAGAAGTATATATTGGGCTTGAAAAACTTATTAAAGATAATAAGATTATTTTTTCAAGATCTAAAGATGAATATATTTTTGAAAACAAAACAAATATTATTAGCCCTGGGCTTATACCAATTTTAAGAAGACTAGCAAGTACAGAGATTAATAATGATGATATTCAGAGGGTATATTCATATTTAAGTTCCTTTACTTTTGTTGATTTACCTAATATTAACACTGGTAGGTTTGCTGTTTCTAAAATATTGAACAATATTCCATATATTGAACTTCTTACCGGACATTCAAAAGAAGTTAAGGAAATATTAAAAGAATATAAGCAGTTTCCTGTTTATGAAGTACTAAAAGATGAAAATAAAAATAGTTTTTCTTATCCTCAAAGTAAATATTTTGTTGAAATAGAAAGTAAAGATTTTAAGGGTAAATTACCCTTTGAACTAGTATCAAATGGTATGAGAAATACTAGTGTACTTCTTTCTATTCTTTTATCATTACCTAAAAATGGTGCTTTATTTGTAGATGAGCTAGAACAAGCTTTGCACCCTACTGCCTTAAAATCTTTTATTGAAATTGCAAAGAAGAAAAAGTTACAACTAGTTTTTTCAACTCATAATACCTCCATTCTTCAAGAACTTAGACCAGACCAAGTTTATTTTACAAAGTGGGATAAAGGATTTACTAGTATCGATAGATTATCTAAAATTTATCCAAATATTAGGGAAGTAAATAATATTGAAAAAATGTATCTATCATCAACATTTGACAGAGAATAAAGTTAATGCCCACAAGAAGATACTTGTTATTCGTTGAGGGGTATGACGAAAAAGAACTATTCTCATCGCTACTAATAAAAGAAGGATTTAATGTTTTTTCTAGTGATAAAAAGATAAAAATAAATGATATTAATAAATACATAAATAAATCATATTATTCAAATAAAAATGATAATGTTATTATTATTCAAACACCTAATAATAGGATTCATGATTTAATCATTAATTTTAATAAAGATGATTCTTCGATTGAAAAACTTATTAAGGAGAAGTCATCTTCTTTTAATGGAATATTCTTAATATTTGATGTTGATCATAATAGTAATGAAGATATTGAAAAAATGTTTAATACTTTTAATGATGAAAGCGAAGGGCTTTTATTATTAAATTCACCTTGTCTTGAAGTTATTTCTGATAATAAAGAAAAATATCTTGAGCAAAGATTTAAACATTTAAAAGAATATAAATCTATTATTCACCAAGAAATATGCAAGAATAGTAGTAAAAAATATATAGAGATAATTAAAGAAAACATATATAAATATATGTTATTCTTTCTTAATAAAAATGAAAAAGATTTCAATGAAAAGAATATAATGGAACATCCCAAACTTGTTAAAGATGAAATTAATAAAAGTAATATTAGAATAAATTATAAAGATAAGGAAAAATCATATGTAATATATAGATATTACTCGACAGTTCTATATGTCTTTATTTCGTATATAAAAGGTTTAACAAAAGAAATAGAAAATATTGAAATAGTTCGTGATTATCTCAAGAGTAAAATAAATATGAATTAATATTTAATTACTTCTCCTTTTTCATCATATATAGCTTCTATGACTCCAGAGCCAAGAAGTCTTTCGCCTAGATATAAACAAGCAACTTGACCTTTTGTAATATATTCGTAATTATCATATTTCAAAATAGCTTGATTATTCTTTAATAAAATTAATTTAACTGGTAAATCTTTTCCACGATATCTAAATTTACATTTACATTCATATTCACCTTTTGGAATATCACTACCAATCCAGTTAAATGAAGAAAGAAGACAAGCGCTTGAAAATCGATAGTTAGTTCCTTTTTCTTGAGCAACATATAATATATTTTTTGCAACATCTTTACCAACAACAAAAAAAGGTGCATTATCTCTGCCTTTTATTCCACCAATATTTAATCCTTTATGTTGACCAACTGTATAATATAAAACCCCATCGTGTCTTGCAATTTTTGTATTGGTTGCAATATCGATAATATTACCTGGTTTACTAGGAAGATAATTATTTAAGAATTGTTTAAAATTCCTTTCACCAATAAAACAAATACCAGTACTATCTTTTTTATTCATTACTGATTTAAGTTTTGCTTTTTTTGCTAATTCTCTTACTTCTTTTTTAGTTAAACTAGCTAATGGGAAAATGGATTTAGAAACTTGATCAACACTTAGCTGCCCAAGAAAATATGATTGATCTTTTTCTTTATCAAATCCTTTATATAGATGTGATTCATTATATTCATCAATTCTTGTTGCATAATGACCCATTGCAATTAAATCAAAGCCATTTTCTTTTGCAAAAGAATAAAAGTGACCAAATTTAATATATTTATTACAAAAAACATCAGCATCAGGAGTATAACCTTTTTTATAAGTATCTAAAAATAAAGTAAATACTTCATTCCAATATTCATCAATAAAATCTTTTCTTATTATTGGTAAATCAAGTTCTAGTGCTACTTCTGTTGCATCATCATAATCGAGTTCTTGAGAACACTTTGAACCATTTAAAGTTGGATTACCTAAAATATCAGAATTAGCAATTGAATCCCAGTTTCTCATAAAACAGCAAGTGACATCATATCCTTGTTGTTTTAATAGTAGTGCACAAATGGCACTATCAACTCCCCCGCTAAGACCTAAAAGTACTTTGTTATTTTCCATATAATTCATCACTATCTAAAATAATGGTTAAAGGACCATCGTTTATTAAAGATACTTTCATATCTGCTTTAAATATACCATAATTACTTGTTTTTGTTATACTGGTTAATCTCTTTTTATAATATTCAAAAAGCTTTTCACTCTCTATTGATGGAAGAACATTTTCAAAAGAAGGTCGATTACCTTTTTTTGTTGATGCATATAAAGAAAATTGAGGAACAGATAATATCTCTCCATTTATTTCATTAATTGAAAGATTAATCTTTCCTTGATTATCTTCAAATAATCTAAGTTTAAGAAGTTTATCAATCATCTTATCAATTATTAAATTATTATCAGAATATGTAAAACTAACCAAAAGAAGATATCCTTTATTTATATTAGAAACTACTTTAGAATTCACAGTTACACTTGCTTGTAATACTCTTTGAATTATTATTTTCATAACTATAATATTATAAATATCATTTACTAATATTTGATATTTTTTGTTATGAATTATCACATTATTTACAAATAATAGCGGTCACTTGCCTCACTTAGAGTTGAATCTAGCAAGGCAGCGAGATAGAATAGTAATGTATCTTTTTGGTAGGTGCTAAGAGTTTTTATCTCCAAGCACCTTTTTTCATTACCTAGTTCTTATTAGAACTTGATAAAGCCAAAATAATACATAGTACTAATAGGAATAATACTATTAGTAGTATTAGATACTCCAAATAGTTTAACCTCCTTTCCTATCCCTATAACCGCAATTAAAGAGGAATACATAAAATGTTCCCTCCTACTATATATTTGCTAATTACTTAATACTTTTTTTAACAGATATTAAAAGTTAGATAAATAAATTTAATTATTTTTGAGTATCGTATGTAGAATATTTAGTTAAATAATTGTAGAAAGTTATAATCATTAATATATAACAGATTGTTTTTGGTAACATAAACATTCCTAGAATTGATACAAAGCTTGCACCAAAAACGACAATTAGATAGAAAACAAATGATAAAGTAATATAAATCCACATGAATTTATAATTATATTGTTTTCTTTGAATATAAAATAAAGTAACAATAATAGTACCTAATATAACAAAAGGTATGTTTCTAATAATGCCCCATAAATATGAAGGTTCTTGCATAGCCCATCCATTTTGAGGTAACAAACATAAAACAATTCTTATAATAGAAAGAGTATATACTGAAACAGTTAAAATCTTGTTGTCATTTAGTTTGTCTTTACTAATCAATATATGATATAAAAGCACATAAAAAATAGTCATTGTTATAGATGTAATTAGTTTTCCAATACCTAGAATAGAAGTAAAGTCTTTATCAATAAAATAATTTAGTACTCTTGGTATTAAATGAAATGCATCTCCACAACCAAGTAAAAGTGTTGCTATACCCATTAATAAAGATTTATTATCTTTATGCTTAATGATAATTAATAATCCAAAAACAATAGCAAATACTAAATATAAAATATCAAAAGAAGATTCACCGTATTTCATTTTAATTTTCCTTTCATTTAGAATTACATCATTTTAATTCTTTTTTTCTACAATTAAAATTATATGATTTATATTTGTAATCTTCAATGTTTTACTTTTTAACTTTTTTAAAATCATTTTTTTGTGATTTAAGATAAAAATAATTATTATATAATTATAAAAGACTTGCAGGAGGTTAGATATGGCAAAGTTAGATGATAAAATTTGTATTATTGGTGGTGGACCAGCAGGACTTAGTTGTGCAATGTATTTAGAAAAGAAAGGCTATAAAAATTACACAATTTATGAAAAGTTAAATAAAGTAGGTGGAAAGTGTTGGTCACCAAAAATAAAAGTTAAACATAATGGAGTAGAAGAAGAATTATCTTTTGAAACTGGTGCAATTATGGGTGCAATCACTTATCATGCAGTAAGTGAAATGGAAGAATTTGGTGGTTATCATCATAAAGGCCCTGACTTTAAAGAAAAAGAGCCTAATATGAGAAGAGAATTTAGGAAAATAGATGGTACTATTGAATATCCTTTTGATCCAAAAAAAGATTCTTCACTTGGAAAAATCTTTAAATTATTAAAGTTAAAAAGACAAATGAAGAAATTAAATAAATTAATGCAAACAAAATATGTTGGTTATGATTGCTATGGTCACCTTGGAATTGCAAAAGGTGAATATTATGGTATATCAAAAGGTGTTAATGGATATTGCGGTGCTACAAAAGAAACTTCTTTTCCAAATTACATTAAAGGTAAAAATCCTAATTTAAAAGACTTAGCTTTACCTTTTGCTGAGTTTTGTAAAATAAATCATATTGAAGAAGTTCAAAGAATATGGATTGCACCATTTACTTCATTTGGTTATGGTTTCTTTGATGAAATTCCTGCTTCTTTAGTTTTAAAGTATTTAGATGTTACTACTGCTTTAGAATTTGTAAATATGAAATTATGGACATGGCAAGATGGTACCCAAGCCATTTATGAACATGTTAATAAAAAATTATTACATCCTACAATTTTAGAATCAGAAGTTGTTAAAGTTGTTAGAGATGGTGGTAAAGTTACTGTTACTATTAAAAATAAAAGTGGTAAAGAAACAAAACAAGTCTTTGATAAACTAATTGTTACTACTCCTCTTGATTATTTTGCTAAATATGCTGATGCTACTAAAGAAGAAAAAGAATTATTCTCAAAGATTATCCATGAAAGATATTGTAACTATATTGCTACTTTTAATGAAGGAAAGAGCCCAAATATCTCAGGATATATGGTTGAAAACATGGTTCCTGAAAGACTTGGGCATGCAATGGTATATTACAATAGATGGCAATATCTTGATAGAGATTGTCCAGCAACTGTTTATGCTCTTGCAAATCATACAGGTAGTAAAGATATTGAATATGATAAAGTAATGAAAATGATGGATGAAGATATGAAGAATGTTGGATTCCCAATTAAAGATAAGCTATATGCTCAAGAAGTTTATTACTGTCCACATGTTTCATCTAAAGATTTCCTTGATGGTTGGTATGATAAACTTGAAGCTCTACAAGGAAATAAAAACACTTATTATGCTGGTGAAATAATCAGCTTTGGTGATATGGAAGATACTTGTGCAGCTTCAAAAGATATTGTTGGTAGATTCTTCTAATATCTATGATAAAGTACTAAAAGAATTATAAAGAAACAATATTAACTTTAATCTTAAGATTTAAAAACTATTATTGAATCATTATATTTACTTTTAAATTTACATTACTATAAAATAAGTTTTTAACATATTATATTTTTTGCTTATAGTTATTTAGCAAATATGCTTTTTCCTTAGATAGTTTTTCTTGATTTATACTGAACACTTTTTATAAAATCGATATTTTTGTTCAGTTTAAGACAATTAATAAAAGTTTATTTTGTCAAAAATTACTAAACCCATATTTATCTTTAGGATCTTCGTCAATAGGTAATAACTCGTTAACTTTTTTTAATAAAGATAAAGGAATAAATCCTTTTTCCCTAATATTTATAATTCTTCTTTTAAAAAAATAAAAAAGGCCTTTTTTATTTTTAATATAACCTTTCTTCAAAGTTTTTAACTTCAAAAAATATAAACTTTCTTAGAAATTAGTTAATATACACTAAATATAAAAAGACCAATCTTTTACTTAATTAAAATATATTTTTTTATTCATATTGTTTGACAGCAGATAGTGCATATTTTCCACCATCTAAAATCAAATCAACACCAGTTAAGTATTCGTGTCCT
>CACYDF010000108.1 GCA_902773085.1 uncultured Erysipelotrichaceae bacterium | reverse complement strand
TCCTTTTCAGGATCAAAATAACACTTTTCAGGATAGTCTAACCTATCCATATAATCTTGAATTTCTGGCCATCTAACCAAAATATACTTAGAATCTATCATAGTGAAACATTTTTACAACGGGTTTATTTTTACAAATTTCTTCAACTATTGTTCTATAAATGTCAAGATAATTACTTTTAGAATAAGGAATATCTAATTTAATTTGTCTATCATCACGAGCATCAAATGAACTTAAACATACCGTCTGTTCATATTCTTGTCTCCAACAGTCAAAAAACTCATATAAGTCAGTATGTATTTGTTCAAGCACTTCTGGATTAGTTCCGGATATAACGCAAAAAACCTCACTACTAGAGTTAGTAATGAGGTCACTTATACTTTTAATCTTCATATTCTATTGTATATTTACCTTGCCAAGGTTCTAACAATTTTTCAATTCCTGGTTCAAAGATTCTACTTAAACCATATAACCAACTTCCGTATCCTATAGAAATCGAAATACAATGTTCGCCAAGAAAAATTCCTCCTTCTCCAGATTCATTTTCAAAAAAATCCTCTCCAAGAATATTATAAATATCTTCTAATATTTTTGAATCAGCTTTGATATAACAAAATACTTCAGAACTACTATTAGTTATAACGTTTGAAATACTAATTATTTTCATCCTAAATGATGTCTTTGAATTGAACGAATATTTTCCATTCTATGTTTTAAACCAGGTTCATCTGGTTTATGATTCCAATCATAGTATGGAAGATCAATTTCTCCTAAATCTTTTGCATAATAACCTTGAAATTTATCTCTAAATTTATTAATCCAAGGTAAATCATCAATAATATTCATTAACCAGCCCGGTATAGTATTATCACTATTAGAATGAATTAGTAAATCATTCTTATGCACATAATAGTACCACTCTTCATCAATATAAGTCTCATCAGATATTTCAGTATATAACATATCTTCAATATCCTCTTCAAATATATCACAAACTTCTTTCAAGAACTCAGGAATTTCTTGATTAATTTCATCTTGAAATTCTGGTTTTGCATGAATTATAAATACTTCACTAGAAGAGTTTGTAATTACATCAGATATACTTAATATTTTCATAATTCATCGAATTCTAATAAATCAGAAACATAAATAGCGTAGTTATTGCATTCATCAATAACTTCGTCCCACTCAAGTCCAATTAAATCAAGGTTATCATTTAATTGTTCAAGTTTGCCACTAGCCTTATCTACGGCATTTTGATAACTAGCAGCAGTAATCTTCTTAAGATAATTTACTTCATTTACTGTATAAGCAAATATATAAGTATTCATAATATATGGTTTTGTTTAGTATAAGCATCAAGTAATTGATAAAAGAAATAATCTGGAATAATAAACACTGTATTATCTGTAGTTAATGTATTCTTTTTCCAACACAAACAGAATGGTTTAGATTTATCAGAACACTGTTCTCTTATATTGAAATAACTAGGAGTGTTTGCATAATTTTTAGCTTGAATATTCACCGGCAGCTTTCCTTCTACATCACAGATATCTACTTTATCTGCATCTAAGGAACGACTTTGCCCTGCAGAACGTTCACACCCTATATATCCAATAGCTCTAAGCTGATCCCTTATTTGATACTCTAAATCTTTACCTTTAGTTTTAGATTTTTTAGCTCTATAAGATCTCTTAGTATGTTCATCTAACCATTCACAACTAATCCCGTCCTTAGGAGTAGTATTTTTATTTGCTCTTATCTTAATTGCTTGTATACTTAGTCCACTATTTTCACTTGCTTCTTCTATAGAAGCATATTCTTCAGTATGTCCGTCTTTATAAGTAATACGGACAGACGTATTTAACTATTTCATTTTAACTTACTTTTAATACTATCTTTTATAAATTCAATAGTTTTATCTTTGCCAAACATCTTATAAAAATCTGATATATCTTTTGCTCCATACTTGCGAGGTATCCAAAAATAACTTAATTCTGGGTGTTCCTTTTTAATTTTATTCATATTAGAAACACCAGCCAAATCATTATCATAAAATACAACTATATATTTGAATCTTTCTTTTAAATCAGATAACATTTTATCCGAAATAAACAGATTTTCAGAATTAGGTGCGATAGCATTAATACCTAATCCATAAAGAACCATACAGTCTTTCATAGATTTAGTAATAACTAACAACTTACCTTTTTTAGGTAGTTGAGAATATCCTTGAACAAGTTTGGATGGAGTATTAGATAAAAATCTATAAGTGTCTCGTTTTGGAAAATAAATTCTCCAATATTCTAATCCATCCTTCTTTCCTTCATAATAACCAAACATCATACTATCTTTAGAAGATGTTATGAATAGACTACCATTTAAGAAAATATTTTTACAACTAAATACTTTATATTTATTAAGAATATTAGGGGTTACTCCAAAACTTTTCCACCAATCTAATTCTTTTTTAGAATATTCTTTTATCTCTACTCGTATATCAGAAGTTCCTGTATCTACAAACTTTTCTACTGTAGGAATTTTTTTAACTTTAGCTGGTTGTCCTGATATTAACCCAAAGTCTATAGCTATTTGATTTAAAGCTCTATAATAACTTAGGCCATATTTATACATTACAACTGCAACAAAATTTCCATAAAAAGATCCATTAAAATCTTTAAAGATAAGCTCTCCAGCTTTGTTCCTATAAAAGGAACAAGTCGGAGATTTATCTTTTCTAAGAGGAGATTTGAATAAACCTTTCTTAACAGGTATTCCTAAATAGTAAGCCATATAGACTTCTTCAGAATGTTTTGACAAAAGATATTCTTTAGTAATTCTAGGTTCAAAATCAAATTTAAGTTCCATATATCTT
>CACYDF010000107.1 GCA_902773085.1 uncultured Erysipelotrichaceae bacterium | reverse complement strand
CTGGTTTTATTATTGGATTACTTTTCTTTGCAATCTTAGGAGCAAGAATATGGTATGTAATTGCTAATTTTGAATCTTCATATGCGTATTTATTTGAAGATAGTTTTTGGACAGGCTTTGTAGGAATAATTAATATTTCTCAAGGTGGACTAGCTATTCAAGGTGGAATCATCTTTGCAACACTATATGGGATAGTTACTTGTTTACTTACTAGAAGAAACTATTCTATATTAAGAATTGTTGATTATATTATTCCAACAATATTTATTGGTCAATTTTTTGGTAGGTGGGGTAACTTCTTTAATCAAGAAGTTCTTGGACATGCTGTTTTACCTGAAGCTTGGGGATTCTTACCTAAGTTTATAACTAACAATATGCAAAATGGAAGTCAAAGACTTCTTAGTGGAATTAGGCTTCCTGAAAATAGTATTGCAGCTCCTTTATTTATAGTGGAAGGAGTTTTAAATATGTTAGCCTTTGTTATTGTTGCTATTGCACTACCTAGAGTACTTGGTAAATACTATAAACCAGGCGATTCATCTTTTGCATACTTCTTTGCTTATGGATTAATCAGAGTTATTCTTGAACCTGTAAGAAATTCTTCTTTTATTATGGGTGATAGTGATTCTGCTTTACCAACATCTGTTATTATGTCACTTGTTTTTATTAGTTTAGGACTAGGATTAATTATTGCTAATCATATTGTAAGCAAGTTTTATGATACCGATAAGTTATGTCTAAAAAAGGAGGCAAACTAAAATGGTTAATGAAAAAGAAGTTGCCGTCATTGGTCTTGGGCCAAGTGGAGTTACTGCTGCTATTTATTTAAATAGGTTTGGTTTAACTCCTGTTTGTTTTGAAAAAGAACTTGTTGGTGGACAAGTAAATAAAACTGAAAAAGTTGAAAACTACACTGGTGTTGGTTCAATTAAAGGGCCCGAACTAGGAATGAAACTTGACGAACAATTATCATTCTTTGGAATTAAACCAATCTACAAAGAAGTCAAAGGAATTACTTTAACTAAAGATAAGACTTTCTTAGTTAGTTATGGAAATGAAACAAAAGAATTTAGATATGTTATTATCTCTAGTGGTCTTAGACCAAATCCTTTTGTTGTTCCTAACCAAGAAAAATATTCATCAAAAGGTATTTCTAGATGTGCAATTTGTGATGGACCACTATATAAAGGTAAAGATGTTGTTGTTATTGGTGGTGGTAATTCTGCTTTTGAAGAAGCAAGTTATTTAGCAACAATTTGTTCTTCAGTTACACTTGTTGCAAGAAGAAAAGAATTTAGAGCTTTCCCTAGTGCAGTAGATTCTCTAAAAAATAAAGAGAATGCAAAAATATATGCTCCATATGTAATTAAAAGTAGTGAAGGAACTAATTCTGTAGAAGAAGTCACTATTGAAAATGTTGAAACAAAAGAAGAAAAGAAGATTCCAACATCTGCTATATTCTTATATGTTGGTGAAAAAGCAGATTCAACTTTTATTAATATTGACTCATTAAATAAAGATGAAAATGGATATATTGTTGTTAATGAAAATAAAGAATCTTCAATCAAGAATCTTTATGCTTGTGGAGATGTCATTAAAAAAGAATTAAGACAAGTCTCTACTGCTGTTAGTGATGGTGCAATAGCTGCTCATAACTTATATTTAGATTATTCTAAAATTCATGGATAGTAGTATTAATTTTGCTAAACAAGTAAAATTAGAGATTGCATCTAAAGAATATTCTTTAGATGAAAAGAAAGCTCTCTTATCAGCTTTTATTAGGCTAAATGGAACGATTGGATTATTAAATAATCCTTCGATTGTATTAAAGAGTGAACTAGGACCTGTTATTAAACTTCTTCGTCAGTCTGTTAAAGATATATATGATCTTGATACTAATCTTTCTTTTGAAAAGAAAATTCGTTTTGGTAAAGGAATTATTTATACTTTAAAACTACAAGATAAAAGAGTCTATGAAATATTAGAAGATTTAGAAGTCCTTGATAATAATCTAGAAAGAATGGAGATTAAGAAGTTTTTAAATCCAAATTTATTTCCTTCCTTTATTTCTGGTCTATTTCTTTCTTCTGGATCAATCAATAATCCAAGTTCAACTAAGACTAGTTACTTTCTTGAAATTGCTTTTTCTTCATTTGAAGAAGCAGACATTGTTAAAAGTCAGTTTGATAAATTAAAAGAAGAAAATACAATATCTTTTAAATATATTGCAAGAAGAGACAAACACATCCTATATTTAAAAAAGTCAGATCAGATTTCTGTTTTTCTTTCTTTTATCGGTGCAACTTCTTCGATGTTTGATTTTGAAAATGTCCGTATTATGAAAGACGACTTAAATGTCTATAACCGCCTTTCTATTTGTGATATGGCTAATTTTTCTCGTACTATTGGAGCAGCAAGTAAAGATATTGAAATAATTAATAAGTTATTAGAGGTAAAACCTCTAGACCAATTTGATAAAAAGACTCAAGCAGTAATTCAGTCAAGAATAAAATATAATGAAGCAAGTTTTAGAGAATTAGTTAGTATTATATTTAAAGAATATAATATTGTTATTTCTAAATCAGGAATTGCATATTCTCTAAATATAATTAGAAACGAATATAAAAAGTTAGTAGGTTAGTTATGGAAAAAGAAAATGTGTTAATCTCAGCTTGCCTTCTTTCTAATAAGTGCAGGTATGATGGAAAAATAATTAATAATGAATTAAAAGATTTATTAAAGTTTTTTAACTTAATTCCATTTTGTCCAGAAGTTAGTGGAGGTCTTCCTATACCAAGAGATCCATCTGAAATTATAGGTGAAAAAGTAGTAAGTCTTAAAAATAAAGATGTGACTAAGAATTTTAATTCAGGTGCTTTTCTTGCAGAATCAATTTGTAAAGAAAAAAATATTCATCTTGCAATATTAAAAGAAGAATCTCCTTCTTGTGGTGTATATAAAATATATGATGGAACTTTTTCAAATAAATTAATTGATGGAAAAGGAATAACTACCTCTCGACTAATTAAGGCTGGAATAAAAGTTATTAATGAAATAGAAGCTAAAGAATTATTAGTTCAAAAAGAAAATGAAAAAGATAATAATTAATAATAATTTAATTCTTCCTAATAGATATATCCTTGCTCCTATGGCAGGACTAAGTGATTATTCTTTAAGAAGAATGTGTTATTTAGAAGGTGTTGGACTTACCTATACAGAAATGGTTTCTTGTGAAAGTGTAATTCATAATTCATCTGCAACCTTTTTTGATTTAAAAACTACTCATTTAGAAAAAAAGAAAAACCTTCTTGCTTTACAAATCTTTGGTGGAAAAAAAGAAAGCATCTTAAAATCTATTCCTGTTATTGAAAAAGAAGCAAGATACGATATTCTTGATTTTAATGCCGGATGTCCAGTTAATAAAGTAGTTAAACAAAATGCTGGTAGTAAGTGGCTTACTAAAGTTGATGAACTAACTAACTTAATGAAAGATATTGTTAATATTTCTTCTCATCCTGTTAGTATCAAACTAAGAACAGGATTTAATGAAGAAATAGATTTAGTAGCTCTTGCAAAAAGACTAGAAGAAGTTGGAGTTTCTTTAATTGCAATTCATGGAAGAACAAGAAAAGAATTTTTCTGTGGAAAAGTAAATTATGACATTATTAAAAAAGTAAAAGAGAATGTAACAATACCAGTAATAGCTAATGGGGGTATCTCTTTATATAATGCTAGTGAAGTTCTATCTTTTACAAAAGCTGATGGAATTATGATCGGTCAAAAAGCATTAGGACATCCTGAAATATTTTCTAATCTTATTAGGTTAGAAGAAGGAAAAGAAATAATTAATCTTTCACCTAAAGAAAAAATTAATCAGTTAAAAAAACACCTTAAACTTCTTTTTAGTTATTTAGATGAAAATAGAGGAGTATCTCTAGCTAGAGGGATATCAACTCACTATATAAAAGACTTTAAATATTCTGCAAAGTTACGTTCTTATTTTGTAAGATGTAAATCGAAAAAAGAATATTTTGATCTAATTAAAAACTACAAAAATTATCTTGTAGAAACCACATAAATATAATACTTACCAACTTTTTATATACTAAACAAGTTTTATAAATGTTTAACTATTTATTGATTATTAGAAGTAAATAAAATAAAATTAATAGGTAACTAGGAGGCCATTTATGATTTATTCTTTAACGCTTGCACCAGCTATTGACTACACTCTCGATATGGAAGGACATCATTTAAGATTAAACGGAGTTAATAGACCAACATCAAAAGGCCTTTCAGTTGGTGGAAAAGGAATTAAGGTTTCAAGAATGCTTAATAACCTTAAAATCAAGTCAATTCCTATTATTGCTGTCGGTGGTAAAAACGGTAAGATGATTATTGATATCATGTCAAAAGAATTTGAAAAAGTTAAATATCTTCCAGTTGTTGGTGATTCAAGAATTGACGTGTTAATTACTGGTCCACAAATCGATTTAAGATTTGATCCACCTGCTCCAAAAATATCCGATAATGGACTTAGCTCTTTATATTCATTTTTTGAGAAGAATATTAAAGAAGGTGATATTGTTGTTCTTGCTGGTTCGATTGGTCAAGAAGAAAAAGATATTTATGCAAAACTTATTAAAAATTATTTAGCGCCAAAAAATGTTTATACTTTCTTAGATACTAGTGGAGATGCTCTTGCTTTAGGAATAAAAGAAAAACCATTCTTTATTAAACCTAATGAAGAAGAACTTTCCGATTTAATTAATAAAGAAGTAACTTCAGAAGAAGATATTATTTCAGCTGGAATGGAACTTAAAAAGCATGGCCCTCAATCAATCTTAGTTACAATGGGTAATAGAGGAGCTTATTATTTTTCAAAAGATAATCATATCTATCACTGTTCAACTGCTGTTGGAAAACAAATCTCAGCTGTTGGTGCTGGAGATTCATCTATCGCAGGATTTATTAAAGGATTAACAGAAGGAAAAAGTATTGAAGAATGTCTAGCCTATTCTATGGCAGCTGGAAGTGCTACAGCCTTTTCAAAATTACTCGGCTCATATTCTTTATTTAAATCTTTACTTCCTCAGATTCATATAACTAAAATAAAATAATATTATGGATAGGAACTTATTAAAAGAAAAAGGTGTTTATCAAATTTATCCGATATCTTTTAAAGATTCTAATAATGATGGAAAAGGTGATATCAAAGGTATTATTTCTAAACTAGATTATTTAGAAAGTATTGGAATTGAAATAATCTGGCTTTCACCTATTTATCTTTCACCAATGCTTGATATGGGATATGATGTTTCCGATTATAAGAAGATCAATCCTATTTTTGGTACGAT
>CACYDF010000106.1 GCA_902773085.1 uncultured Erysipelotrichaceae bacterium | reverse complement strand
TTTTATTTTTAAAGACATAGAAAATTTCTTTTGCCCTACTAAGTATAATATGAATTATCAAACCGATAATTAGTATGAAGAAAAGCAAAAAAATAAAAATAAGGAATGAAATAATTGGGAAAAAGGCAAATAATGCAGATAATATATTCCATGCAAGTAAACTCATGCTAGTAGGGAAAGGCATACAAAAGAATTCAAGTAAATGATTCCTATTAGTAATTACAATCTTATAATTCTTTATAGTTAATGCTAAAATAAAAAAAACTGCACTTGTAATAAAGGAATAACTCATTAATACAATATTAATAATTTTAGTTTCTTCATCAACATTTAATCTATTATTCAAAATCAATATTAAATATATAAAAGTTAATAGAAAGGAAATACTAAAACTACAGCAAACCGTTATAAAAGTTTTACGAGAAAAATTCACTTAATTTGTCCATCAATTAAATGGTAAAAAATAAATATAAGAATTTGTAATTAACAGGTTTTGAATTTACCACTTTTATTATATCAAAACTAGTAATTAGGCTAAGATGAATATGTCAATTAAGTATTGATATTTCCAAACAATTACCTAGTCATAAAGAAAGCAAAAGAGATGCTCGAACTTTTTTTAACTCAACATTAAATGCTCACTTTAGTTAATATCTAAAATTAAAAAATATTGAAACTTAAAGAGTTTAAAAATATTTACAAACTATTCTTATTGTAGTATATTCTTATTGAACCACTCCAATCTTGTATAAGAGCAAGGTGGTGTTTTTTTTATTTTGAATAAGCCACTAAACCTTAGCACTATTTTATACTAAAAAAACCATCTAATATATTCACCATATCCACATTATTTTGGTTTGTATTTTAAATACAAAAAATTTTTTAAATTACAAAAAAGTCAACAAAATACAAAAAAGTCAACAAAATACAAAAATAAATTGAAAATACAAAAGTAATATTTTATACTTTAATTAAGGAGAAATTAATGAACGTAAATCCTTTCAATATTACCTTTGGTAAAGAACCGCTAAATCCAATAAATAGAACATATGAAATTAATAAAATCGTTGAAACATTTTCTAATGAAAATCCTTTTTCTGAAATCTATGTTCTTACAGGGCCAAGAGGATGTGGAAAAACAGTTGCACTAAATATTTTAATCAAACACTATAGAAATGAAAAAGATTGGATGACTGTTGATTTAAATCCTGAAAGCGATTTGCTTGAACAACTTGCTGGAAAAATCTGTGATCAAGTTAAATCAAATAAAATGTTTCTAAAAACAGAATTTAGTTTTTCGTTTCATGGTATTTCTTTTTCAATGAAAGGAGAAAGACCTGTTACAAATATTTCAACTTTGCTTAACTCTATGTTAAAAGTATTACAAAAGAAAAATATTAAACTTCTTATTACTATAGATGAAGTAAACAATAATTCAAATATGAGAGTTTTTGTTCATGAATATCAAAGTTTTTTAAGAGAAGGTTTTTCTTGTTTCCTTGTAATGACAGGATTATACGAAAATATTTCTGCACTAGAAAATGAAAAATCACTCACTTTTTTATATCGCGCTCCTAAGATTAATCTCGAAGCATTATCAATTAGAAGTATCACATATAAATATAAAGAACTTTTTTCTATAAATGAAGAAAAAGCCATTGAACTTGCAAAGATTACTAAAGGATATGCGTATGCATATCAACTCCTTGGTTACATTTTATATGAAAATAATACTACAAAAGTTAATGATAATATATTAGATCAATTTGATAGTTACTTAGAAACAAGAGTATATTTCAAAATATGGCAGTCTCTATCTGAAAATGAAAAAGATATTTTAAAACTAGTTGCTAGAGGTAAAACGTCAAATACTGATATTATGTCTTCTCTGGATATGGCATCAAATGCACTTGCTGTTTATAAAAAAAGATTAGCAAATAGAGGTATAGTTGATACAAATACTCGTGCAACACTATCTTTTAAATTACCAAGATTTTCTGAATTTATTAAGTTTAACTATTTTGATTAATTAGTATTTCTTTATTCTAATATCCAAGAATGAATCTTTTACTCAACTTTGCTATTGTATAATTCATTTTTTTTCATAAGATGAATCATTCATATCTTTAACTCGAGAGTAAACATTAGAAAAAATTTACGAAAAGACTATGGTACATTCACATCATCTATTCTTACTGATATTAATAATTACACTAAACTCAAAATACACATTTTAAATCTTTTATAAAAGTGCTTACATTTATATGATAAAATTATAGTATTATCGGAGGAATGATTATGGAAAAAGACACTCTTGCACTTGCTGTACTTAGGGGATTAGCCCTTGATATGATAACTAAAGCTAATTCTGGTCATCCAGGAATGGCCCTTTCTGCAGCACCTGCTTTATATACTTTATTTACAAGACACTTAGTATCTAACCCTGAAAATCCTACTTGGATTAATAGAGATAGATTTGTTCTTTCTGCTGGACATGCTTCTGCTCTACTTTATGCAAATTTACATCTTGCAGGATATAATGTCACTCTTGATCAATTAAAAGAATTTAGACAGCTAGGTTCTTTAACTCCTGGTCACCCAGAAGTAGGACATACTCCTGGAGTTGATGCAACTAGTGGTCCACTAGGGCAAGGTATTGCCCAAGCTGTCGGTCTTGCAATAGCTGAAGCCCATTTATCACATTTATATAAAGACGGACATAAATTAATTAATCACTACACTTATTGTATGTGTGGTGATGGTTGTTTGCAAGAAGGTATATCTCAAGAAGCTATTTCTCTTGCAGGTCTTTATGGACTTAATAAATTAATTCTTTTATATGATAAAAACAACTGTACATTAGATGGTCCACTATCTAATTCATCTATTGAAGATACAAAGAAAAGATTTGAAGCTGCTAACTGGAATGTACTTGAAGTAAGTGATGGAAATAAAATTGATGAAATTGATAAAGCTATTCAAATGGCTAAAACATCAAGAAATAAACCAACTATTATTATTTCAACTACTTTAATTGGATATGGTTCCGAATATCAAGGAAAAAATGTTGCTCATGGAAAAGCATTTAATGCTGAACAAACAAGTAAAACAAAAGAAAGACTTGGATATCCATTTGTTTCTTTTGATGTTCCTGCAGATGCCTATCTTGCTTATTCATCTTCTTTTGCTGCTAGAGGAAAGAAAGCAAATGATGATTATGAAAAGGCACTTCTACAATATAAGAAATCAAATAAGAAAGATTATGATGCTTTTATAAATTATTCAAATAACAATATTTCTAATTTAGTATTTAAAAAAGCACCTATCTACGATAAAGGATATAAAAACTCCACTAGAAATGAATCTGAAGCTTTCTTAAATGTCTTAAGTGAACAAGTCAAAGTTTTAATGGGAGGTTCTGCTGATGTTAAAGAATCAGTTAAAACAAATGTTAAATCATTTATTGACTTTACTAAAGAACATTATGAAGGTCAAAATTTGAATTTTGGTATCAGAGAATTTGCAATGGCTGGAATTCAAAATGGAATCCTTCTCCACGGAGGACTTAGAACATATATTGGTGCCTTCTTAGTCTTTGCTGATTATATGAAGGCTGCTATGAGAATGTCTGCACTTGAAAAACTTCCAGCCGTCTATCTTCTTTCTCATGACTCAATTGCTGTTGGAGAAGATGGCCCTACTCATCAACCAATTGATCAACTTGCGATGATTCGTTCAATTCCTGATTTTACTCTATTTAGACCTGCAGATAGTATTGAACTAGCTGCAAGTTATTCATACGCCTTTTCTTCTTATAATAGACCTACTGCAATTATCCTCTCTAGACAAGATTTAGTTAATAATGCTTCTTCTTCATTTGAGGGTGCATTAAAAGGAGGATATGTTGTTTCTAAAGAAAAGAAAACAAATATGTTTACTCTTATTGCAACAGGAAGTGAAGTTAATCTTGCAATTGATGTTCAAAAACAATTACTTCTTGATGGAATAGATACAAGAGTTGTTTCTCTTCCTGCACTTGATATCTTTGATAGTAATGAAAATAAGTATAAAGACAATGTCTTTTCTAATCCATACAATAAGAGAGTCTTTATTGAAATGGCTAAAGGAGACATGCTATATAAATATGCAAAACATGTTATTTCAATAGAGTCGTTTGGATATTCTGCTCCAGCTAGTAAAGTAATTGAAAAGATGGGATTTGATACTACTAGTATCAAAGAGAAAGTAATTAAGATTATTAAAGAAGAAAAGTAATATTCTTTAACTAATAAAAATATGCACGTTTAACTATTGTTGGACGTGCATTTTTATTTATCTTTAATTTATTTTAGTAACCTAGGAATATTAGTTTTTAAAACACACATAACGACTTAAAGAGTTTCTTATACTACTTCGATCACTTTTATTTGCAAAATCCGTTTGCCAATTCCAAGAATTATATGTTACACTTCCATTATTCCAATAGCAATAATTATAACCACTTGATGTAACTCCCAATTTTGTATATGGGAAATAATACTTGCTAGAATTCATAAAACAAGAACTATCATCTAAAAAGTAATTTTTACTATATCCAGTATAATACAGAGAGTTCTTTTGGAAAACAATGTATCCACGTTGACTCATTGAAAAATGAACATAACTCGCTTTATCGCCACATACATATGTACCAACATAAAATACTGTTTTTGGAAAATACATTCTTCTTACATTAATATGTTTGCCAGAACTATATTGAGCAACTTCTTTAATGGTTCCGTTTACCCTAACCTTCGAAGGTATAACTAAATCATTGCCTTCCGCAAAAACCGAATTAGAATCTATTGCAACACTAGCAAAAGATCCTGTTGCTATATTAGTATCTTCAGCAACTTTTTGTTTATCAAAATTATCAACTTTAAGATTTTGAGTAGAAACAGATAATAAAGTAATATCTTGAGTTTTAGCTACAGTGGAAGTACCTTTATTCATATAAGTGACATGTAAATAAGTAAATCTTCCTCGTAATTTTGCTCTAGCAACAAGATCACTACCTGATATACTTACGTTAAAATAATTTGAATCACTAGAATCATCATAAGAATGAGAAATATCATACTGAGATAAATTATAACTTCCAATTGGTATTCTTACTTCTTGACTAAAAGCAGAATTACCAGTTTTATTTTCTACGTCAAGTTCTATTGTATCTATAGAATCAAGACCTGTTTCAGCATTAGATCCAGGATTACTACTTCCACCTGATGATGGATTAATAGTAAAGATTGCATAATAAGTGGTTTTTGCAGTTACACTTGGAAAACTATCTACTACATTTGCAGCATTTGGATCAGTATTCCAACCATTAAATGTATATCCTGATTTTGTAGGTTGAGATCCACTATATGTAGGTTTAATTCCACTTTCAACATAATTATCTTGTAGTTTTGTTGAACCATTATAGAAAAGGACATTGTAATATGTCTTAGAAGAAAATACTGCATAATATGTATCATCTTTTGTTGCAACTGGAAGATTATTACTAGCATATACTCCTGATGAAGTAGCTGTAGCACTAGAATCAGTAGACCAGCCAACAAAAGTATATCTTACTTGTCTTCCTTCATCAGAATATGTATCATTATTTTTAGTTGGATTAGTAGGAGCTGTTGGTCTTTGTCCATGATTAACTGATACGGGACTTCCTATTTGACTATTACCATTCATAAATGTAATTGAATAAGTATTAGTGCTAGATGAGAAGATTGCATAGTAAACAGTATCATGATTAACTGCTGGTAAATTATTAGATGCATATACATTTGCTGATGTAGGACTTGCTTCTGAATCTTCAGACCATCCAACAAAAGTATATGTAACTCCTGTTTCTGCTTTTGATGGTGTACCACTATATGTTGGTATTACTCCATAGTTATATGAAGTAGGACCTTTTAAAGTCGTACTACCATTTTTAAATGTAACTGAATACTGCCTAATTGTTTGTTTATATATAGCATGGACAGTCATATCCCTAGTAACTGTATATTCAACTCCACTACTTGCAGTACTTGTTTCATTCCATCCATCAAATACATATGAATATTGTTCAGTCGGTTCTTTTGATACATTATATCCATAAGTATTTGTCTTCTCTAATTTAGAACCATGGTCAAAAGATTTACTTCCTAAATTTTCTCCTTCATTTACAAAAGAAACATTATATTGTTTCTTTGCTTGAGAATATACTGCATATAAATCAATATCTTTAGTTACAGTATAAGTAACTGCACTACCTATATCATTAGTTTGTCTATCTTCATTCCAACCAATAAATGTATAATGATATCCTTCTTGCTCATTAGGATAAATAGGAGTATCAGAAGGAATTTTTGTATATATATCTTTAGTTACCTGAGTTCCTTCTTTTAAATCTAGAAAACCGATATATTCATCTCCATTATAGAAGTAAACTTTATATTTTATTTCTTTTGGAGTTGAATCTTTTCCAGTAGAAGGATTATTGTTATTGTTATTATTACCAGAAGTACCTCCACCTCCAGTAGAAGAAGTATCACTTGTTGCAGGAGTTGTATCTTCTCCAAAATCAAAACCGCTATTTTCATAGCCTAAATTACCACTTCCTGTTCCTTGTTCTTCATTAAAGACACTATCAAAAAAACTACAAGAAATAAGTGAAGCTGAAGTTCCGATTGCAAATAAAAAACCTAATAACTTCTTCATCCTCCTTGATTATAGCATTATTATTCTTGTTTTTTATATGTATATATAATTTATATTACAGTAAAAAGAAGAACAACTGACTATCACAATATAGATTTAAAAGAAACAAAAAATGTTGATTAAAAGACTGTTATTAGTTAAAATAATTACCGGCTTAGAAAAGAGGTGATATATAAATGCCAAAAACTCTCGTTAGAGAAAATGAATCATTAGATGATGCAATGAAAAGATTTAAGAGGCAAATTAACAAAGCTAATGTTATTGCTGATTATCGTAAGCATGACTTCTTTTTAAAAAAGTCATTACGAAGAAAAATTAAATCTGAAAACGCAAGAAAGAAAAGATAAAAAGAAATTAATTAAACCTCTTAGGACTAACTAAGAGGTTTTTTTAAAACTCTTTGAATATGAAAACTTTTCATATATAATATAGATATGACAAAAGCTGAAATTATAAGAGACTTACGAATAAGTAAGAAATCTCTCAGGTGTAATACGCTTAGGATT
>CACYDF010000105.1 GCA_902773085.1 uncultured Erysipelotrichaceae bacterium | reverse complement strand
GAATTATATTCAATTAATCCAACATCTTCAGGATTTATTGTTACTCTTCCATCATCAAATACAAAAGCAGGAATACCAACATCTCCTATCCTTTTGCATTTATTAAAGACTGGACTATTATCTCTTATCTTAATAAATTCAGATAAGTTACTAATATGTTCACCTATATTAATATATTCAAATTCATCTTCTCTTCCTTTAATCTGCTTGTGAATATAATCACAATATGGACAAGTAGGTAAACCATAAACTTTAATCATATAATATTCCTCCTTTAAATAGTATATAACAACAATATATAACCATGCAAAGAAGGTTGGCATTAGAGCAGACTATATAGCAATGATTTTTAATTCGTAAATATATAGTTTAACAATATGGAAAAAGCAGTTTAACGGTAACAAAAATATAAATATTTAAAAATAGTTCCCCTTAATTTGACTTTATACCCCTATTACAGAATAATTGTATGCAAAATAGAAACGGCATAATTCACTATAATATTATGAAATTTATGATTGAAGAAAGAAGATTTAACGGACAAATTGAATAAAAGTTAAAAATAGTGTCCGTTAGTGCAGGCAAGATATCAACGGTTATATTTTCGTATCCACATTGAGCATTTTTATTATGTAAGCCTCAAAATAATGTGACAAATAATGTGACATATAGTGTAATGATATTGGATGGAGGTCATATTATGAATTTTGGGAAAGAAAATGAATTATTAGAATTTAAGTTAACAACTAAAGAGTTAGACGATTCGTTAATTGATATATCAGCTATACTTAATAAATATGGTGGAGTCGTAGTGCTAAAACTCCGAACAAAATAGTGCTAAAACTCCGAATTATATTGTTTTTTTAATTTTAAAATATATAATATTTTATAAGGAGAATATTAAATGGAATACATAAAAAGGATAATTGACAAAGATTTAGATTTAAGAATAAAAGCTTTTAATGCAATTCAAATTGTTGGCCCAAAAGGATGTGGAAAAACAAGAACAGCAAAAGAAAGGTGCAAAACTATTATTGAATTTGAAGATGAGGAAAGAAGGAATTCATATTTACTTCTTGCAGATACTAATCCTTCAACTTTTTTTTCTAATACAAAACCAATATTATTTGATGAATGGCAAGATGCTCCTAAAATTTGGGGAGCAATAAGAAAAAACTGTGATGATAATCCTGAGGATTTTGGTTCATATTATTTAACTGGTTCTACTTCAAAAAAAGTTGATACTCCACATACTGGCACATTAAGAATATCAACAGTGGAAATGTTGCCAATGTCTTTATATGAAAGTGGTGATAGTAATGGTCTAGTTTCTTTAACTGACTTATTTAATAATAAAGAAATTGAAGGTACTCCTCAATCACAATTAAGTATAGAACAATTAATATATGTTAGTTGTCGTGGTGGTTGGCCAAAAACACTATACTCAAATGATGATAAGGCAAAATTATTAGTAGCAAAAGATGCATATAATCAAATAGTAAAATTTGATATTTCGACTATTGATAAATCTAAAAGAAAATCTTCCTGGGCTTCAGCTATACTTAAGTCATATGCTAGAAATATTGGAACACTTTGTAAAAAGAATGTCTTATATAATGATGTTAAAGAGTCTTTAAATATTTCAGAGGATACATTTGATTCTTATGTTGAAATACTAAAAGAACTATATGTAATTAAAGATTATAATGCATGGATACCACAAATAAGAAGTAAATACTCTCTTAGAAATGTAAAAAAACATATGTTCATTGACCCTTCAATAGCAATTGCATCTCTTGGACTAGACCCTGAATATTTTTTAAGTGATTTTGATTTATTTGGGTACATCTTTGAATCACTTGTATATCGTGACTTAAATGTTTACTCGATGGCACTTAATGGGACTATTTCTCACTACCATGACAAGTTTGATTTAGAAGTAGATGCAGTATTACATCTAAGAAATGGTAAATATGCGTTAATTGAAATAAAACTAGGAAGTAAAGGAATTGAAAAAGGAATAAAGAATCTTCTAAAAGTAAAAGAATTAATAATTGAACACAATAAAAAAGAAGGTTCCTTAAAATATAGAGAACCTGATTTACTAATGGTCATTACTGGGAATGGAATAGCATATAAATCAAAAGAAGGTATATATGTTGTTCCTATATCATGTTTAAAAGACTAATTTATTTTATATTTGAAATGACATTGCTACAGTCAATGCCAATAGCACTTTCTCTTTTTTTAGCAAATCCAGAAGAAACTAACTCTTCATAATATTTTGAAAACTCTAAGAGTTCTCTGTATTTTTTATCAGGAACGAATTTTAACTTGCTGATAGTTTCTACTAAACTTTTATTTTTCATAAAAACTCCTTGATTGAATAAAAAGTAATACTAACTTATTTTAACATACTCTATTTATCATTTATATCATTGATTTAATAGTTCAAGTAATTTTATTACTAATCCAACTATAAAACAATATATATATTCTAAATACAAAAAAAGGTTGCCTTTTGACAACCTTTTTTAAATCATAATTAAGTAAGAATTAACGTTTAGAGAATTGACCAGATTTTCTAGCCTTTCGATATCCGTATTTCTTTCTTTCAACAACTCTACTATCAACAGTTAAATATCCTGCATCTTTAAGTGGTTTCTTAAATTCTTCATTTGCTTTTACAAGAGCTCGGGCAATACCAAGACGTAAAGCACCACCTTGACCAGAATATCCTCCACCAACAATATTAGCTTTGATACTATATTTATTATCAGTAGAAGTAAGTTTTAATGGACTAGTTGCATCAAGAACAATGACATTATGTGGGAAATATTCATCAATCTTCTTTCCATTAACGACAATTTCTCCATTACCAGGAGTCATAAAAACACGAGCGACAGAAGATTTTCTTCTTCCAACACCTGCATAAATTAGCTTATCTGATTTTGAAGCCATGAATTATTTCTCCTCCCACTTACTAGTTAACTCAACAGGAATAGGATTCCTATCTTGTTTTTTATGCTCACTACTAGCATAGACATAGAGTTTTTTTATCATCTCTCTACCAAGATGACCTTTAGGGAGCATTCCCCATACACATCTCTTCACCATTTCTGTTGAATAGTTGTGCTTCATTTCTTTAGCACCTCTTACTCGTAATCCGCCATAAGTAGAAGACTTATTGTCATAATACTTTCTCTTATGGATCTTGTCACCAGTAAGCCATACCTTTGAACAATTAGTGACGATTACATAATCTCCACAATCACTATTGGGAGTGTACTCTGGCTTGTTTTTACCCATTAGTACCTTAGCAATCTCGGAGGCTAATCGACCAAGAGGTTTTTGCGATGCATCAACGATGTACCATTTCTTGGCAACATCGCTTTTTCTAAATAATGTTGTTTGACGTTGCATTTTATTATTTTTTCCTTTCGTGATCTAGCAAACTATAAACCTTACCGGGGTTTGAGCTTACAATTAGCCGATATATATATTATTAAAAATATATTTATTTTTCAAATATTTTTTATAAAATAGTTGTCAATATTATTTTATTTAATAAACAATAATTAAAAAAAGGTCCTAAAATAATTAGATTTCTAGAGCCTTTCAATCTCTTTTTAATTAGATTTATTCAACATACATAGCAAAGAAATAGGATTCAAATTTTTCAGTGAAATCATCCATAAGATTTCCGCTTGGATTTAAACAAGAAAAATTAGTCCAACTCCAGTCATAATAAGAATCGGTCCAGTCAATACTTTCAAAAGTCATCGTTTCAGAAAATGTGGCTTTGTTATATGGGAAGTTATGTTGGTTATTATATAAAGCACCCTCAGTTGATAATAATCTAGAAAAGTTATTGTGTTGTAATTGATCAAATAATGCAAACCCAGTTTTAGATTTTTCAATATGGAGATAGTTTTTAGGACAAATTAAATAAATAGATTTATAATTATAATCAATTATTGAATCTGGTAAAAATAGATCTCTACAACTAATATAATTCTCTTCATCATCTGCTAATAAACAAGATACATCTTTAATTACCCCATCATATTTAATTTTTGATGGGAAAACAATATCTTCTTCATCATTATTATATGGAATATTAAATAAAGCACTATAACCTAGTTCAAAGCCATCTAATAATTGATCACCTAATTTGTTTTCATTATAATCACTAACATATTTGTAATCAGTCATTACAGAGTTTACTTTAATTTCTTTTTCAAGTAATAAATCATTACTTTCTTTATCAACAATATTTACACTTAAAACACCTACACGAGATTCTTTAAGAGCAGTTATTTTAACAATTGTAGAAGTAAGTTCTTCAAATTTAAAATAATCACTATCCCCATTAAAGTCGATATATACATTATAATTAGCTTTATTAAGTGAAAAATCAACAATTGTTGAATTAGGGAATGCTGATTTTTCATCATTAATTCCTTTATAGTTAAGTTCAATCTTGTCTGGTAATGAAATAACTACTTCATTATTTTCTTCACTGATTTCTTCAGGTTCAGGCAAATCAACTTCTGGTTCAAAATCATTTGGATTAAAGTTACTTCCTCGACCATTATTTTGATTTGATGTACGAGTGTTTGTATCAATCTCATCAAATAAGAAAGTATCAAAATCTTCCTGCCAGTCACCTAGTTCGGATGAACCAAGAAAATCGCATGATGCAAGTGAACCTAAGATGGACAAACCACCCAAAAACAAAAATTTCTTTTTCATAAAAAAACTCTCCGATAAATATATATTACATATATTCTATTTGCTAAAAACAAATATGTCAATACTTTTTTCAAAACTTTTTTTGATTTTAGTTCATTAATTAAATACTGTATATTAAATAAAAAATATATT
>CACYDF010000104.1 GCA_902773085.1 uncultured Erysipelotrichaceae bacterium | reverse complement strand
TGTGAAGGTGTCATTATTCCAGAAATCATATAATATTTTTCATCAGCTTTTCCTGTTCCAGTAGATGAAACCATATCCATTGCATCTTGTATAGCACTACCAATTCTTACATATTCTTCATTTGAGCGTGTTCCATCTCCTAAAGAAACAGAAAAGTGTTCAATTCCTTCTAGTGAATCATTTTCATCAATTTTTTTACCACCTTCAGATATATATGTTGTACCTTGGCTTTTATCTCCATCAGCCCATTCTACTGTTGTTGTGCTTTGACTTAATTTTGCCATAGCAACTTTTATTGTTTCTATTACAGATTGTCTATATAGTTCTTCATTTTGATTTTCGCTAATTGAAGATTCTACTTGAATTCCTACTTCTCCACCAACAGGGCAACCAAAATTTTTAGAATATACTGCTAAAGCAGGTACAATTTTTCCACCAACATCATAAAATTTGGGGCTTTCAGGATTATCTGGATTACTTTGAGTATTTAAAACTTCTTCTACTGCTTCTTTCCATGTTTCCATTCCTACTTCAAATGCGTTACTTGCTGTTAGTTCCTTGTTTTCATGTCCATATCCAGGAATTACTCCCATCATAACTTTAAAATTCAAATTTTCCATAATTTATACATCTCCTTATTTTTATAATATCAAATAATATATAACTTTTATAATTCTCCTAATTCATCCGTTTTTTGTTTTTCTATAAATGCTTCTATTTCTTGTAATGTAATAACATGTCCTTCTTTTTGCGGATGTAATATTATTTTTATATCACCACTCTCCATTGATGATTTTATTTGTTCTTGTAATCTTTTAATATTACTCCCTTGTTTTCCAATCATCATTCCCATATACTTTTCTGGAATATCTATATGTATTTTTCCTTTACTAATACTATTAATTGCTTCTTCAATATCTATATAAGCTTCAGTTCCCTCTCTATAATCTTCAAAACATTTAATTTGTTGTTCTGCTGATTTATATGATAATCCTCTTTCAACTATATAAAATATCTTTTTACTAACTATGTTCTCAAGGGCACTTGCTTTTTGTTTTTGTTTTTTATCTGCTACATAACTAACAATATATGGCAAATCATAAGATTTATCATATTTAAGCCATCCCTCTGGTGCTTTGTCTTTATATTTTATAAGCTCCTCAACCATTATACCTTTTTGTTCAGTTGATATTTCACTATATTTATCATCTTCCCTTGGAAGCTCCATCTGTTTGCTATCAAACTCACATTCTTTTAATATCATTATCATTGCTTGATAATCTTTTTGACTTATTAATTCTCCCAGTAATGCTGACTGTTCTTCATCTGTAAACAATTCATTTATCAATGTACTTAATCTCATACTTATTTGATGTTGTTGTCGTTTTTGCTCTCTCATATTTTTATAAGTTTCACCACTTAAATTTGGAAATTCTTCATGTTCGCAATAATTATTGTGAGATTCTATGCTCATTCGTAAAATTTCCATTTTTTCAGCAAAATTTAATGTATTCTTAAAATTTTTTGAGAATCTTGCAATAACATTTGCATTGTCTTCCCATCCTTTTTCATCTTTTAGCAATTCTATTAACGTTTTCTTAACAATTTCAATTTGTTCTTCTGTATATTCTCCATCTTTTTTTGAAAAACTTTTCATCAGCCTTTTTTTCAATTCATTATCATTAGTATTTGTAATTTTTTTTAGAATATATTCCACATCATGTTCTTTAATAAGACTATCAAAAACATAGTCGCTTTTATATGTACCTAATAATGCATTAATTTCTTCAATAGTTAATTCATCTATATCAATATTTTCTAATTGAGTTTGTTCTATTTCAGTCATTAATCTATCAAGTTCTTCTTCACTAGATATGTCTTCGGGCATTACAAATGAATATCTATATCTTTCTTGATTATATGATGGAATCAAATCAAGTAATGCATTAATTTTTGAAATTTTATTTATAATACTTTTCCTTGTTTCTTCTATTATTATTCCTTCTGAAGAAACACATTTTGAAAACTCAAGCTTATTTCCATTAAATTTAAATACTATTTTACACGGAAATTCAATCAACATATACCCTTTATCTTTTTCATCTTTTATAATACTTAATAATCTTTTGGAACCATCATCATTTATTTCTTCAACCTGAGCTTTATCTCTTAAATGTATATTTGAAAGAATATCTAGTGTTTCATCCCAAAATATTTTTCTTTGTTCATCACCATAAAAATGATGTGTTGAATAATAATTACTCTTTCTTTCTTCTTCATATTTTTGTTTAATCTGTTCTATTATATTTGCATCTTTTAGCAATTCAGATAATGCTGTCTCTTGTAAATGTATTAATTGCTTTTCTAATGATGTCATATTATATCCACCAGCTGGGCCCCCCACATGTTCTCTATCTAATCCTTTTACAGAATCTGTTTCTTCAAAAACAACCTCGTACTCATTTTCTTGACTTTCTGTCTTTCTTACATAACATATTAAACAACTCATATTATCGTATGCTCCTATAGTTTTTGGAGATATTCTTACTCCTGCAAATCGATCATAATGCCCTGATGTACTTATATCTCTGGTAGAAAAAATTACCTTTTTCCTTTCTAGCATATTTATTTCTTTTTCTGTTAACTCTCTCCCTGGTTTTATTATTATTTTTCTGTGCATAAACCTTCTCCTTTATATTTGCTTTATAAATTACTTATTTAAAAGTTTAATTTTGGGTTCCTTTATAAATATTTTTCTTAAAATTTTGGGAATTTTCTGTAAGCTATCATACAATTCCTTGTTTTTTGCCTTTAAATTTAAAATTTCATCATCCTTTTGTTTTAATGCAATTTTATACTCTTCTAATAAATCTTTTACTTTAGGAATTTTACTATTTTCTACTTTTAGCATTTCAATTAAATTGTTTAGTCTTATATTTTCCTTCTCTATATCAGTATTATTGCTTTCTATATATTCGTCTGTTTTAGAATTATTTTTAATTTGTATAGATTCTTTAGTACTTCCTACTGATTTTACAATTTTATCTAATAGCTCATATGCTTTATCATCAATTTTTTGATTCTCTAGAGGTATGCTTGGATTTATAGTAAAGTTTTCATCATACTCAAAATTATCTTCAATGTAATCTATAATTTCTTGTGGTATCATTTTATATTCTTCTTCTGGTAAATAATCTAATATTAGTTTCACTTGGTATATTGCTTTTGCTTTTGGTAACATTTTTAATTATCCTTTCATATAAAATCTTTAGTTCAATTTTTGTTTTGTAACTTGTTTTTTATAATATCTTTCATTTATATTATATCTTTTTAACATATTTTTTTCAATATTTTTTTCAATATTTACTATATTTTATCTTATTCGTTTTTTATTCTTATTTTTAGTTGCTTGTTTCTCACTTCTTTCTTTATTATCTTGAAATCTTTTTTGTATTATCCAATCTTCTTTTTCTCCTTTTTCGGCTTTGTTAATTATTCT
>CACYDF010000103.1 GCA_902773085.1 uncultured Erysipelotrichaceae bacterium | reverse complement strand
GATGAAGAAAAAGAAAGATTTGTATCTGGTCATGAAATTATGCATTGGATTAAAGATAAAGAATATTTTGAAAAAAGTACATCGAATGGTTTGCATATATGTGACAATGGGGCTTTTAATAGCACTTGTTGGAATCAAGAGATGGGAGAACTAGATATCATAGAAAGACAAACAAATTATTTAAATGCTGCTGTATTAATGCCAAAAGAACTCATAAAAAAGGAGTTTTTTAGGAGATTGAGATATAAAAACATACCTTTGTTACCTTTGAAAGAAGAGAGATACATGATTTTTGTCCTAAAAGACCTTGCAAAAAGTTTTGGATTAAATCTTAGTCCAATACGATACAGATTATATGATTTAAACATTTTAGAAAGAAATACGGAGGTATTTAACAAATGAAACAAATTAAAAAAAGTCCACCCAATTGTTGGATGGACAAAATCATGATATTGGTATACCACGACCTAAGCACTTGTGATTATACCTTAAATGATTTGAAAATGCAAAATCAGATTGAAAGGAGGAAGAAAAATATGGTATATTCGCATATTAATCTTCTTTATGGTGGTTTATGATAAAGAAGAAAAACCTAAAAAAATTGTTAAACCTAAATTTTGTAGATTTAACTAATAGAACATATAATTTTGGAAAATATAATTTACCTTATATCAAATGTCCAAATTTAGTTAATCCAGATTATCTTGCTTTATATAGTGAAAAAAGCAACTATCATAAAACAGATAGAACATTTATTTGCTTCTACCAATATGATATTAAATTCGATAACATAAAAGGAATATTTGAGGCTATCTATCATAATGATAAAAATTTGCTAACTAAATATAAAGAAAGATTTAAAAATGTTAGATATGCTATAGCACCAGATTACTCTGAGGTTGGTGATATTCCTAGAGCCGAAAATATCTACAGATTATTCAAATCAAGAATCGTTTCATTATGGTTATGTTTAGAGTGTAATATCGTTGTTGTACCAAATGTTACTTATGCTAGTGAAAATTATTTTGATATTATGTTAGATGGTATGAGCGATACCGAGGTTGTTGCTTTCAATGTTAAAGGCTCAATTAGGGAAAAAACTGAAAGAGAGTTGCTTGCGAAAGCAGTAGAACATACAGTTAACAATCTTAAACATTTAAAGAAGATTATTGTTTATAGTGTCTCTGTTGATGACAAAAAGGTATTTAAACTCTTTGAATTTGCCTCTTTAAAAGGGATAGAAATAATTATCCCTAACAATGTTCTCAAAGAAAGGAATTTTATTAATAAGGAGGTGAAATCAAATGGGCAAAATTAGCAAGAGTGGATTAGGTGTCGGAGTTGGGTCGTCTCCACAAGGGAGTATTACACAAAGTGAATTTGACAGGAAAGTCACTAATTTAATGAGCACTGATCCAAAGCCATTTGACTCATCAAAATTCGATTATACTGAAAGTGAACCCAAATATGATGGTTACTTATTAAAACCAGATCATATAGATGGTGGTTCTAAAGCAAAATTTCTTAAAGATTTTTTAGGGTATGAAAAGGGTGATGGAAAACAATTACATAGTGCTATTAGTAAAGCTATAGATGGGAAAATACCTAATACAGTTAAAAGCACAGAATTTGGAACAAAATACAATTTTAATGTTAAACTTGAAGGGAAAGATGGCAAATCTCATTTAGCCAATGTGACTATTGTAGTTCAAAATGACAATGATAAAACAAATTGGAGATTAATAACTTTAACTCCAGGGAAAAAAGATAAATAGGAGGATATCAATATGGAAGAACTAGATTGCGTAAAACTAATTAAACCTTTTGAAGACTTAAAAGTCGGAACAAAAGGAACAATTGTTTTGAAATATACTGAAAACGATTATGAAGTTGAATTTTTTGATGAGAATCACGAGACAATTGACGTATATACAATCAAAGGAGATTACTTGGAAGTGTACTGGAAGTTTTCGGAGCATAAAGATAAATAAGATTAATAAAAATGGTGCTTGCTATTAAATGATAATCAATAAGATTTGTACTGACCTCTCAAAAACTAATCATTTTTTTGTACAGTTGAACAAAAGACACATATTTACTACAAATCTTAACAATTAAGATGAAGTTCTTCAGTGTTAGTGGATTTAGCGATACTGATTTTAAGATTAAATATGTTCAGTTTTATAAAAGGAGGTTGTTTTTATTTCGAAGCTTGCCTTGGTGTAGAGGAATAAACTAAAAAAAGTTATGCCTTTTTTTGCTTTTTCAAGATATGAATTTAATTTTTTAAACAACCTAAAGGTACAACATATACTCCATCTTCTCTTTGATATGCTAGAGAATCTTTAGTAACTACCATTAAAAAACTACAATTTCCTGTTTTATTTACATCAATATCACTTGCTATATCCTTAAGTTTATTAGCAGCCAATTCAATATCATCTTTTCCACCAAGTTTTACTTCAATAAGTGCCCAAGATCCATCTTCAAATACTATGACTAAATCAGCCTCTCTATTTTTTGAATCTCGATATTTATATACTTTAGCATTAATTACATCACAATATATCCTAATATCCTTAACTACTAATGATTCAAATAGAAGTCCAAAAGTATCCATATTTTTAAATAGAGATTCTGGAGATAACCCTAGAGCAGCTACTGCAATCGAGGGATCAACAAAATGTCTTGTTTCTTTTGTTCTAATTGCAGTTTTACTTCTTATATTTGGGTTCCATGCATGAAGTTCTTCTATTAAGTGCAAATAGTTTAATGCAGTTAAATACTTATAAAAAGTTTCTTTATCAAAAGAAGATGAATCATTTGTACAATCATCTATTAAGGTTTGTATTGTGGAAGCAATAGAAATATTTCTTGCATAAGCCCTTAGCACTTTTCTAGCTTTTGTTTCATCTTTAATTATTTTTATGCTTTTTAAAGAAAACAAATCATCAGTAACTAATACTTCGTAATAGTCTTTTGCTTGTGCTAAAGCTACTTTTCTATCATCAACAATAGATAAAGGCCAACCCCCACGGCAAATTAAAAAAGCATAATCTTCTAGATTGGTATTACTTCTTAAAATTTGGAAAACTACCATTTTTTTGTTCAAAAAGTATTGGAAAACTACCAATTTTTTGATAAAATTACATTAGAAAAATACCAAATAGAGGAAAATATGCTTAAAAGAAAAATAGAAAAGACAATTAATGATTACTTTAATTCAGAAAGAAATAAAATACTAATTATTGATGGTGCAAGACAAATTGGTAAGACATATATAATTAGTAAATTATCTAAACAGAGATTTACAAATTATATTGAAATCAATTTAAAAGATGATTTTGATGGCGAAAAATTATTTAGTAGTGATGTGGTTAAATCTACTACTCAATTCTATTATCGTTTGTCTTCTTTATATGGAGATAAATTAGGAAATAAAGATAATACTATCATCTTTCTTGATGAAATCCAGGTTTATCCTCATTTACTTAGTATGTTAAAACCTTTAAACATTGATAACAAATATACTTTTATTGTTAGTGGTTCATTACTAGGAGTTACTTTAAAACACACATTT
>CACYDF010000102.1 GCA_902773085.1 uncultured Erysipelotrichaceae bacterium | reverse complement strand
TACTATGACCAAAAATAGCCATAGTATTGCATATATAATAAAATATTTTCTTGTTTTTCTTAATGCTCCTTCTACTTTGTAATTCATAAATAATCACCTTCTCTTTTGTTATTATTAGTGTTCCATTTCTTCTTTATTATATTTTTCTTTTACAGCTTTAACTAATTCAGGAGTATTATTTTCAGCTCTTATAATTATTTCTCCTTCTTCTATTACAATTTCTCCTGCTCTTTTGGGTGGTATATCAATACCCCTTTCGCTTGGAACTGGAGCTCCACAAACAATTTTTGAATCTCCACTCACATTTCCTTTACTCATCAGCATTTCCTCCCTATGAATTTTCTCTTATTTCAAATGCAAAATAAGATTTATATGGTTTTAACTTACACTTTCCCTTTACCTCATTTGTTTTTTCATCATAATATAAAATTGGTTTTATTTCCTCTGTAGTTTCTGGATCTATTATTGAAATAGGTCTCTTTAGATTTGGTGTGTAATCAAATTCTTTATATTGTGTTTCTTCAGAATATAAAGTATCAAATTTAATTGGAATTGGATTTTTAGTTATTTTAACCTTATCCTCAATTAAAATTCCCGTGTTAACAACAACCTTTTCCTTTGCAAAAGACAAGATTACCAATCGTTCTCCATTTACTGATGGATTGTCAACAAAAAATGTCCTCTTTGTATTTTCTCCTCTCAATTCTTCTAAAGTTTCTAACCTTTCCACAGTAAACTTAGGAGCATCTTTAAATTCCTTTTCTGTTTTGTTTACTTTATAAATTACTGTGCTTACATCCTTTGGGTCTGTTATACTAAAATGTTTACCCTCTAGACTTGCCATAATTACACCTCTTTCTTACTTTATGATGTAATGCTTTTCATTTGTTCACATATTTTATTATACAGCATTTTACATCAAAAGTCAATATTTTTATACAAATTATGTTAAGTTTGTTTTTATATACATTAATATATATTTCTTGGATTATATTTTGATATTTCTTTTAATTTAGAATATATTTCTTTTTCTTCTTCTGTTAATTTTTTAGGTACCATTACTTTAACACTTGCAACTAAATTTCCTCTTCCACCTTTTGCATCCTTATATCCTTTTTCTGGAATAGTTATTTTTTCACCGCTTTGCACCCCTTGTGGAATGTATATCATTGACTCATCATCAATTCCTTTTATATTTACTTTAGTTCCTAAAGCCGCTTCCCATGGTGTTAGTAGCAAATCTGTATATAAGTCATATCCTTTAATCTTAAATTTTTCATCATTTTTTATATGTATATTTATAAATAAGTCGCCATTTTTTCCGCCATTTATGCCATTTTTTCCTTGTCCTAGCAATCTTATTTTTTCATTTTCTCTTATTCCTGCTGGGATTTTCACATCAAAGCTTTTCATCTTTCCTTCAATAGTTCTTAAAGAAATCTTTTTGCTTGTTCCATAGAATCCATCTTCTATTGAAATATCTATTGAAGTTTCAACATCCTCACCTTTAATAGATTCCTTCTTATTTTTTTTCTTACCTATTTTCTTCTCGTCATTACTTTCTTGTTTTACATCTCCAAAAAACAAATTAAAGAAATCACTAAAAATAGATCCTGTAGTACGTTTACTTTCTTCGTACTTTATATTTTTCTTTCCGATATGATTATTCCACATCCTGTCATATTTTCTTTTTGATGCTGGAGTAGATAATACTTTATATGCTTCATTTATATCTTTAATTCTCTCTTCTGAGAATTTATTTCCTACATTAAGATCAGGATGATACTTTTTTGCTTGTTCTCTATAAGCCGACTTAATTTCATTCATCGAAACCTTACTGTTTTCTAAGCCTAAAATTTTATAGTAATCCTTAAAAATCATTTCAACATCCTCCACTTATCATGGTGATGTTATTATATCAATTATTTATGTCAGATTCAAGAGAAAAATAAGAAAAATTGTAATTTGTAGAAGAGATAACATTTAAATTTTATCATTTTCGTAGCGGAGCACTGTGTGCTCCATATCT
>CACYDF010000101.1 GCA_902773085.1 uncultured Erysipelotrichaceae bacterium | reverse complement strand
TTTTCCAATTATTATTAATCCACATAGAAATGATGTCTTAGGATTCTTAATTAATCTTTCACATTCAACATGATAGGAGATAATTCTAAGAGCTAATTTATTACGTGTTTCTTCAACATTCTTTATTAAACGGAACTTAGCAAGAAGATCAATTACTTTAGTTAATACAAATCTGTGTAGAGGTTTACTAAAAGCAAGTAAGAGAATTATAAGAAGAATTCCTGTATTGATGATTAATCCAATTAAAGAAAGCAGAGAAATCTTTAATCCAGAAATAATAGAAAGATTAATATCACTTACAACTGGATAAGAAATAAAGAAAGTAAAGATTGAATAAATAACAAGAGAAAATTGATAGATAAGAAAGTTCATTGTGACAATAGAAAATATTCTTGAACTTTTTAATCCTTGCTTAGCTAAAGTTTTCGCTTGAATTACAGTTGATGCAGTTTTATTAAATACACCAATGACATTTGAAGTAAGTACATTTAGAGTTCCTTTTTCAACAGAATAAGATTTATCAATTTGTCTACTGAGAATAAATAAAGATAGCCCTTCTAAAAATGACATTGAAAAAACAACTAGTAAGGATAATAAGAATGGGAACACTCTTATTTGTGAAATTTGAGTAAATATCTCACCAGGATTTCCACTTCTTTTTAAAATATAGTAAAAAGCAAAGATAGCTAGAGAAGCAAAAAAGACAAACTGTAAGGTTGTCTTAATTACTCCTGAATAGTTCTTTTTTTTCTGAATAGTATTACTAGCAGTCATACTTTTTAATTACAAGAGAGAATCTCCTTTTAATCTCTTCTTTACCAAGAATCTTAATAACATCAAATAATTTAGGTGATACAGTAGTTGTTGTTAAAGCGATTCTTATTAATGAAATACAATCAGAATACCAGCCATTATATTTGTCTGGATTCTCTTTATAGACTTTTTTATCGTCTGCAAAGCCGTGATTTAACCCAATTTTCTTAATTGATTCAAACCAAACGCTCTCATCTTTGGATAAATCCATGTTTTCAACCGCATCAAGAAGGAATTCTCCAATAATTTTCTTAGGAATGAACTCATTAAATGGTAAATCAGCGTTTTTGAGCATCGAATCATACTCATCATTATAGAAGAAAAGGATTTTTGGTAGAACATCACCAAATCTTTCATAATCTTTTCGTGGTTTTTCTATTTCTCTTTCAATATTAATTATTTGTTCAAATTTATTACGATCTTTTTCAATTAGTTCTTTTAACTTAGGATCACATTCACTTGCATATTTTAAAGCTAAGTCAGTAAACTTTTCTTTTGAATATAAAGCAAGAACTTCTTTTGAAATATTATTTAATTTTGGTAAATCAAACAAAGCACCATCAAGGGAGAACTTTTCAAATGAAAGTTTAAATGTACTTATATCTCCTTTTGGATTATTCGTTAACCATTCTTCAAAATTAGAATTAGCAATAGTGTATAGATATTTAATAATTCCTTCAATTGGATATCCTTGTTTTAAAAAGTAACTAACAGCAGCTACATTATCTTTTCTCTTTGATAGTTTTCTTCGATTATGAGTTTCTTCATCTACAATCATAATAACTGGAAGATGAGCATACTTTGGTCTCTGCCAGTTCATGGTTTCGAATAGTTCAACATGAATAGGAAGAGAAGCAATCCATTCTTCTCCTCTAATTACCAAAGTTGTTCTCATAAAGTGATCATCAACAAGATGTGCAAAATGATAAGTAGGTAATCCATCACTTTTCAAAATAACAATGTCTTGATTGTTTTGAGATAAGAGTAATTCACCCCTAATTTCATCAACAACTTTAATATGTTTATTTACATCTCCAAGTGATTTAAATCTAATTACATATGGTTTGCCTTCCTTAATAAAAGCAATAGCATCATCAATCTTTAAGTTACGATATTTTGCATATTCTCCATAGTATCCAGGAACGACTTTATTAGCTTCTTGAACTTGTCTTAAAGCATCTAGTTCTTCTTTAGTACAAAAGTCAGGATAAGCTCTACCTTTTTTGATTAATTCTTTAATTACTATTTTGTAAATTTCTGCTCTTTGAGATTGCCTATAGGGACCATATTCACCCTTCTCAGAAGTTCCAAGATAGCCTTCGTCAAAAACAATCCCAAACTTATTAAGTAAGTTGATTTGTTCCAAACCAGAGCCTTCTATCTCTCTCTTTTGGTCGGTATCTTCTAATCTAAAGAAGTAAACTCCTTTAGTTTGTTCAGAAAACTTCCTTCCAACTAGAGAAGCAAAAAGTGATCCAGTATGTAAAAATCCAGTTGGTGAAGGAGCAAATCTACTTACTTCTGCACCACTAGGAAGAGTTCTTGGTGGATACTTTTTTTCCAAGTCTGAAACACCAAGTTTTATGTCTGGAAAAATTAAATCAGCTAATTCTTTTAATGTACTCATAATAACTCCTATTCATCAATGCTTTTAGTATAAAATCTTCCTATAACAAATTTTAATTCTGTTACAGTAACAAAGGCATTAGGAGAATACTCAGCAATAATTCTTCTTGCCTTCTTTTGTTCAAATTTCGAAATGACCATATAGATAATATAATTCTTTACTCCAGAATATGCACCTTTTGATTCAACAACAGTGCATGAATGTGGAAAAGCCCTTATTAAAATTTTTGGCAAAGAAGCATTGGAAGTAAAGATTTGTATTTCTTCTTTTTTATGTTTTGTATTAATTAAATCAACCACTCTACTTGAAACAAAGAAATAGATAATTGTATATAAAGCCATTGTAATAACTACATTGTTATCTTGACTATTTCTAGTTGGATTTGCGTTATGACCAATTACAGAAACAAAGACATAAGTTAAAACAATTATAGAGTTAATAGTTAGAGAATATTTTCCAGCAGAGGTTGATTTATTTTCACTTAAGTAGATTGTAATTATATCTGCTCCACCAGCACTTGTTCCAATGTACATTGCTAGACCGCTAGAAATACCAGTGCAAATTCCACCAAATATTGTTCTGGCAATGGTATCTTCATATAAATTAACAACATTATAAATCCAACTATCAGGAATAATAGATTGGAACAAAGAAACAAAGCCTACATTAATAAAAGAAAAGATTGCAAATTGTTTGCTTATTTTTTTGTAAGCAAGGAAGAACAAAGGAAGATTAATCCCAAAATAAAGTAAAGAAATAAGTAATGTTTGAACATTATTATCAATATCAATAAATATTAATAAAAATGCAACGATGATTTGTGATAATCCACCAGCTCCACCAGAAATCAAAGCTCGAGGACTTGATATTTCTGCTGGATCTGATATCCACTGAGCAACAGTTGCACTAGTTGGTTTAACAAAGCAACGGAAACCAAAAGCAAATATAAAAGCAGCTAAAATTTCTAAAATAGCCATTCTAACCCACTTAAAACCCAGTTTAAAACTTGGATGATCGATAAGATAGTCAACAAACCTTGTTTTTTGCTCTTTAAACCAGTTCATAACCTTATCTATCTTACTATTTTTAAGCAAAAAGTAGTAAAGATATTATATCTATTGATATAAAAATTCAAAATCTAGCTATTTTCATGACTTTTATAAGTAGCAGTTCAAGGGTGAAAAAATAGTGATAGAATAATGGTATAATTCTATTGAGGCTTAGGATGATTAAAGAAAAACTGGTCAATTCTTACGTAAGACTATTTGGAAAGAATATAAATGACTGCCATTTTTACTTCGCACCAGGCAGAGTAAATCTGATTGGAGAACATATTGACTATAATGGAGGACACGTTTTTCCTTATGCAATTAGCAAAGGAACCTATCTTCTTGCAAGAAAAAGGAGCGATGATCGAATAAGATTGTTCTCATTAAACATAAAAAGAGACCCATTTATCTATGAATCGCTATATTATGATGAAAAAATTGATCCTAATAACAAATGGGTTAATTATCCAAAAAGTACTATAACTATGGTAAGAAAGGCTGGATATAAGATAAATTCTGGCTTTGATTTAATTTATTATGGAAATATTCCAGGAAGTGGATTATCTTCATCTGCATCAATAGAAGTAGTAATTGCATTAATGCTAGATGATTTATTCAATCTAAATATTGGTAAAAAAGAAATGGCAAAGATATGTCAAAGTGTTGAAAATGTTTGCTATGGTCTTAAAACAGGAATTATGGATCAATTTTCTGTAATATTTGGAAAGAAGGATAATGCTATATTTTTAGACTGTTCTAATTTGGAATATGAATATGCACCACTAAATTTAGGCAAGTATAAAATAGTCGTAACTAATTCAAACTTGAGACATACTTTAGCAAGTTCAAAATATAACGAAAGAAAACAACAATGCGAAGAAGCTTTAGCTGATTTAAATAAGGTGGTTAAACTTAACAATCTATGTGAACTGACACCAGAACAGTTTAATTCATATAAAGATTACATTAAAGATGATACATGTAAAAAACGAGCAAAGTTTGTTGTTGAAGAAGAAGCAAGAACAAAGGCTGCTCTAGCTTCTTTAAAAGCAAATGACTTTGATAGTTTTATCACTTATATAAATGCATCTGGAAAAGGATTAAAAGATGAGTATGAGGCAACTGCAGAACAAATAGACTATTTAGTTGAAGAATCACTTAGTTATCCTTTCTGTGTCGCTTCAAGAATGACTGGCGGAGGATGGGGTGGAAATATAATAGCAATTGTTGAAAGTGATAAGATTAAAGAATATGAAGAAAGACTTTGCTATAGTTATAAAATGAAATTTGATATTGATACTAAAGCTAATGTTTTAAGCTGTGCTGATGGAGCTAGAAAATTAGATAATGATTTATTCTGAGATTAAGAAATTAGTTATATATTCTATTAGAGAAAAATTAATTGATGAAAGTGAGTATTATTATTCCATCAATCAACTTTTATATTTACTAAAATTAGATCAGTTTGTTGATGATAATAAGCAGTACGATAAAATTGATTTTTATCAGACAATTAATAACATCTTAGACTATGCTATAAAAAACAATTTAATTGTTAATGATACAGTTGCTAATAGAGATTACTTTGAATCAAAAGTTATTAATTGCGTATGTAAGAGACCAAAAAAGATTCAAGAAGAGTTTAATAATATATATAAAAAGAGTCCTATAAGAGCAACTAATTGGTTTTATAATTATTGCAAAAAAACCAATTATATTAAAGAAGAGAGGATAAAGAAAGATATTAGATATAGTATTAAGAGTAAGTATGGTAATCTTCAAATTACTATCAATTTATCAAAGCCAGAAAAAGACCCATTAGATATAGCAAAAGCAAAAAACAAGAAAGAGAAAGAATATCCAGAATGTCAATTATGTATTACTAATCAAGGATATCCTGGAAGTGTGTCTTATTCATCAAGAGACACTTTAAGATTAATTCCTATTCAACTTAATAAACAAGAATACTTTTTTCAGTACTCTCCATATTCTTATTTTAATGAACACGGGATAGTCTTAAATAAAGATCATATTCCAATGAAAATTGACAAAGATTGTTTTATTAAATTAGTGGAATTTGTAGATAAGTTTCCTCACTATATGATCGGTTCAAATGCTGACCTTCCTATTGTTGGTGGATCAATATTAAATCATGATCATTATCAGTGTGGAAAATATATCTTCCCGATGTTTAAAGCTAAAGACTTATTTTCATTTAAATTAGATAAGTTTAATCTAATTAGTGCAAGTTTTTTAAATTGGCCACTATCGACAATTAGGCTTAAATCTAAGAATAAAAAAGAGATAATTGAAGCAAGTGATTTAATCTTTTCTAATTGGAAAAAATATACTGATAAAAGATTAAGTATTATTGCTGTTGATGATAAAGGAATACATAATACAATTACTCCTATCCTACATAAAGAAAACAATTTGTATGTAATGGATTTAGTATTAAGAAATAATTTAACAAATGATCAATATCCTTTAGGCATATTTCATTCTCACAAAGAGTATTGGAATATCAAAAAAGAAAACATTGGTTTAATTGAAGTTATGGGCTTAGCAATTCTACCAAGTCGAT
>CACYDF010000100.1 GCA_902773085.1 uncultured Erysipelotrichaceae bacterium | reverse complement strand
TATTATTTCTGCAGATGCTTTTCAATGTTATAAGGAATTAAATATTGGAACTGATAAACCTTCTAGTAATCAGTTAAAAGGGATTAAACATCATTTTATTAATGAATACTCAATTAATGATGATGTATCTGTTTTTCTGTTTCAAAAAGAAATGAGAAAAGTTATAGATGAGTATATTTCTGAAGGAAAAGATATTATTGTAACTGGTGGGACCCTTCTATATATTAGAGCCCTTCTTTTTGATTATGTTTTTATTGATTCTTTGCCAACAAAAAAATATGATGAACTATCACTTGATCTTCTTCAAAAAGAATTGAGAAAGAGGAGTTTAAAGTTAGCAGAAAAAATTGATATAAATAATCCAAGAAGGATAATAAGAACGCTTGAAAAACTAGATTCTGGATTTAGTGATACTGATATTATTTTAAAAGGTAGTGATAAACCAATTTATCCATGTATATTATTTAACATCGATATAGATAAAGAAGTTGGTAATAAACTAATTGATGAAAGAGTCGATTGTATGCTTTTAAAAGGTCTTAAAAAAGAAGCCACTAATTTGTTAAAAGTATATCCTCATAAATCAAATGGATTATCTGCAATAGGATATAAAGAGTTTACAAATACAAGCCTTAGTGATGAAGAAATATCTAATTTAATAAAGACTCATTCGCATCAATATGCGAAAAAACAACGAACATTTATTGCCCATCAGTTTGATAATGTTATTAAGGCTAGTAGTGATAGAATCTATCAGCTTGTTAAGCAAGATATTCTTTTAAAGAAAAGAACTAACTTAGTTTTAGATAATAAATCAATTTATTCTATTGAATCTAGCAAAGTATTACTTTGTGGATTAGGTGGAGTTGGATCTATTGTTGCAACCAGTTTAGTAAGAATGGGATTTAAAGATATTTCTTTAATTGATTTTGACAAAGTTGAATATACAAATTTAAATAGACAGATAATGTATGATTTATTAGATATAGACTTTCGAAAGGTAGATGTATGTAAAAAAAAGATGGAGCAAGTATCACCTTTAGTAAGAGTTACTCCTTATTGTAAAAAGATCTATTCGATAAAAGATTTACCTGCTGATAGATTTGATATTATTCTTGATTGTATTGACTTTATTGATGGTAAAGTTGCTCTATATTTGAAATCAAAACAAGACAGCTCAATTTTTATATCAGCTTCCGGATCTGGCTTTCACAAAGATTCAACTAAATTTATATATTCAACTTTATCTCATGCTAGTGACATCTTATCCAAAAACTTTGTAAATAAATTGATTGAAATAGGTATTAGTAGAGATGAAATTAATAAGATAAATTGTGTTTATCCATGCGATAGTAAAGTTAAAAATAAAAAAGGTTCAGTACTAGTCCCATCTATTTGTAATGCGACTAATTCATCTGGTCTTGCAATTATTTCTATTTTACTTAAAATATTATCTTGTGAGGAGTAAATAATAATTATGCATAAAAAAATCTACGATGTAGCAAAAAAGCTGAACATTTCGGATGAAAGAATTGTTCCTTACGGCTTAAATAAGTTAAAAATAAGCACTTCTGGATTAGAATTTGGAAAAAATAGAAAAGGAAAGATTATTCTTTGTACTGCAATTACGCCTACAAAGGCAGGTGAAGGTAAGACAACTACTGCAATTTCACTTGCAGACTCTTTATCTTATCTTGGCAAGAACACAATAGCCTGTTTAAGGGAACCATCTCTTGGACCAGTATTTGGTGTAAAAGGTGGAGGTGCTGGTGGAGGTGAATCAACTCTATATCCAGAAGATGATATTAATTTACATTTTACAGGTGATATTCATGCGATAACTAGTGTCAACAATCTAATTGTCGCTATGATTGACAATGAATTATATCAACATTCAGAACTTGATGTTGATCCAGATGGAATTGTATTACCAAGAAATATGGATATGAATGATCGTGCATTAAGAGATATTACTGTAGCAAATAATGATCCAAAAGTTAAATCTCATCATTCATCTTTCTGTATTACTGCTGCAAGTGAAGTAATGGCAATTTTTTGTTTAAGTAAGGATGAAGAAGACTTTTTAAATAGAGTAGATAATATTACTGTTGCATATAATAGTAAGGGTAAACCAATACTTGTCAAACAACTCGAATGTCGCAATGCAGTCAGATATTTAATACATGATGCATTAATGCCAAATTTAGTTCAAACAAAATATGGAACTCCAGCACTAGTACATGGTGGACCATTTGCTAATATTGCTCATGGCGTTAATTCTCTTATTTCAACAGATTTAGGTTTAAAACTAGCTGACTATGTTGTTACAGAGGCTGGCTTCGGCTCAGATCTTGGTATGGAAAAATATTTAGATGTTGTTTCACCTTTATCTGGATTTGCTCCATCACTTATTTGTATGGTTGCTACTATAAGAGCTCTTAAACTACATGGTGGTGTAAAGTTTGAAGAATTAAACAAAGAAAATATTACTGCAGTCGAAGAAGGTACAAAAAACTTATTAAAGCATTTAAAAAATGTTAAATTATATAATCTTCCAGTTATCGTCTCAATTAATAGATTTAAATCTGATACTGATAATGAAATTAATTGCCTATCAAAAATACTAAAGAAGGCTGGATTTGAATTTGCATTAAATACTTCTTATGTTGATGGACCTAAAGGAGGAGAAGCTCTTGCATCACTTGCAATAAAAAAACTTAGTACAAGTGGAAAGAGCAAATTTGCCCCTATAATCAAACCATCAATGTCTGTTGATAAAAAGATTAAAACAATTGCAAAGAATATATATGGTGCAAAAGATGTCACATATTCTGATGCGGCTGAGAGGCAATTAAAAGAATTCGATAAAAAGGAGTTTGAAGATTTTAGTGTGGTTATTTCTAAAACTCCAAATTCACTTTCGGATGATCCAAAACTTCTTAATGTGCCTGACAAACATATTTTACATGTTCAATCATTTAGAGTATTTACTGGTGCAAAGTTTATTGTTCCTTTAACTGGTGAAATATTTACAATGCCTGGGCTTCCAAAAAAACCTGCTGCAAAAAATATGGAGTCGACTCATCAATGATTTTATTTGCTAGTCCAATCAAAGAAAAACTAATTGATAAAATTAAGTCTAATCCTA
>CACYDF010000099.1 GCA_902773085.1 uncultured Erysipelotrichaceae bacterium | reverse complement strand
GTTTTATATCTTTCTCAAAGAGATATTAATCTTTTACTTAAAACAGATTTAACACTATAAATTAGGGGTTGTATCCAAAAGACAGGTCTCTTCAGTTAGAGAGTCAATAGTAGTTGAAACAGGTATGTAGTTTTTAATAAATAGTTTTTTAGATGAAAAACTAATTAAGCTAACAATTGCAAATACGATACTTCCTACTAGACATGCAAGCATATCTAAAATAGTATCAATTAGTCCTAAATCATAATATCCACCAGCAATTTTAATAGTCTCTATACTGCCATCACTATTAGTGTAATAAATAACAGTTTGAGTAATATTTTCCACAGTTGTTACAAAATCTCTTGTTCCACTTAACCCATAAGAAATAAAGGAAGTAAGAAGAGTATCTTCTTGATTATCAACTTTAAAAAAGACAGTGCCAAAGTATTCAAGAAGTTCCCAAATTAAACCAACAGATAAGCAGAAGAAGAAACCAAATAGCAGACATCCGAAAAAGTTTTGTTTTTCTTTTTTAGGTGAATTAATAAATTTAGTTCCAAGGCTAAAACCAAGAGCAGTAACAAGAAAAGCAGAAAAAAGATGTATAAAAGTATCGAGATTTTTTAAAATTGAATATAAATCGTAAGCAGGCCCAATCAGAGATAGTGCAATAAAAACTAGATAAGAAAGGAAAAAGGAACTGCTCTCTTTTAAGTTAACAACATACTCAACAAGGAAAGGGACAAAACCGGTAAAGAAGAAAACAATAGAAAATACTATGTTAATCAGATGCTGTTTAATGCTAAACCAAACAATAGAAAAGATACAAAAAGCAGAATAAACTAAAAGAGAAATGAAAATAAGTTTGTTTTCTTTCATTCGATTGGAAAAGAACTTAATAAAACTTTTCATATTATGTTAGGCAACCGATTTAATAATCTTTATACAAGAAGTAACATCTTCATTAGTAGTATCAAAAGAAGTCACAAGTCTTATTATACTTGATTTAGAATTCTTTTCCCATATTTCAAAATCAATCTTGTTTTTAATTTTATTTATTGCTATATTTGATAAACTTAAAAAAGCTTGGTTAGTTTCAACTGGATATACTAATAAATCTTTTAATTCTTTAACTAGTTTTTTCATTTGGTTTTGAGAATTCTTTGCAAGAGATAAATAATAATCATTTTCAAGGTAATAATTAAACATTATTGCACCTACAAAGCCTTTAGATAAAAGGCCTAATTTATTTTTTAATAAATATTTAAAATCTTTCTTTAATTCATCATTAACAATGATAAGAAGTTCTCCATAGGGAAGTCCAAGTTTAGTTCCACCAAGATAGAACATATCACAAGTGCTAGCTATATCTTTTAAAGTATAATTTCCTTTAACTAAAGCTTGAGGAAGTCTTGCACCATCAATGAATAAATACATTTTTAATTTCTTAGCAATGGAATAAATTTTCTTTAGTTCATTTAAAGAATAGACTTCACCAAGCTCTGTTGAGTTAGATAAGTATATTACTCTTGGTTTAACCATATGGAAATCTATAAATGAAGAATAGGTTTCTTCTATTTTAGATATATCTATTTTTCCATTAATGTTAGGTAAATAAATAATTTTATGACCGGATGATTCTATTGCTCCAGACTCATGAACATTAATATGAGAAGTAGGAACACACATTATAGCATCATAAGGATTAGTAAGCATTTTATTTAGAGCAATAACATTAGTTATTGTTCCTCCACTTAAAACATAACTATCAACATCTTTTTGACATTTTAATTTAACTAGTTGATTAAGTTTTTTTGTTTCATTATCAAGACCATACCCAACATATTTCTTATCTGCTTTTTTTAATAAGTGTTGAAGAACATCTTTTGATGCGATAGATGAATAATCATTTCTTAAATTAATCATAGCCAAAATATTATAAACTATAAAAAGCGTAAATAAAATATTTTTACTAGTACTAGAAGTGATTACAAATAAGAAGTATGATGAGAGATTATGCACAATAATAATAATAATAATAATAATGCTATACTTAAATAAGTATGAATAAAGTACTTAAGTTTTTATTATCTATCGTTTCTACTTTTTCAATTACTTCTTG
>CACYDF010000098.1 GCA_902773085.1 uncultured Erysipelotrichaceae bacterium | reverse complement strand
TGCATTTTCGACTTTTTTAATTCCTTCTTTTGTAAGTGAGACTGTCTTTTTTTCAATATCAATCCAGTAGTCTCCTGTAGTCTCACCAGTCTTTTCATCCTTAGTTCCTTTACGTAACATTTTGACAGCTCTATCTGCAGTAACATACGAATTAGCAGTAATTCCAGAACCACCAGAAATGATAAGAGGAGTTCTTGATTCATCGATTAAAATTGAGTCAGCTTCATCGACAATACAGTAGTGAAGTCCTCTTAAAACACGGTTATTTAATGTCTTAGCCATATTGTCTCTTAGATAGTCAAAACCAAGTTCTGAGTTAGTTGAATAAGTAATATCACATTTATATGCTTCTTGTTTTTGACTAACATTTTTTTCTCTTAAATTACATCCAACACTTAAGCCTAGGAAACGGTAGATGTTACCCATCCAATCAGCATCACGACTTGCAAGATATTCGTTGACAGTAACAATATGAACACCTTTTCCTTCAAGAGCATTTAAGTAAACAGCCATTGTTGCAGTTAGTGTTTTTCCTTCACCAGTTTTCATTTCTGCAACATCACCTTCATTTAAGACAGTGGCACCAAAGACTTGAACAGGATAAGGAAATTGACCAAGAACTCTTCTACCTGCTTCTCTTGCAGCAGCAAAAGCTTCAGGAAGAATATCATCTACAGTTTGACCTGCAGATAATCTTTTCTTTAATTCGGGAGTTAGAGATTTTAATTCTGAATCAGATAATTTACTAAAAGGTTCTTCGTATTGAAAAACTTGTTTTGCTTTTCTTTCTATCTTTTTATAAGCTCTTTTATCGATACCAAATAACTTGTCTAAAAATGCCATAAGTGTCTCCTTGATACACCATCGTATAACAAATAATTTTAACATTTTTATAGTTAAATATAAAGAAAATATTTATTTAAATATTTTAATTTTTATTTAGAAAATACAAAGTTGACATGTAAAAAATTTTTTTCCTAAATATTATTGATATATAGTATAATTGTAAGTTGAATATATGAAACGAGAGCAAATACGTCCAATTTATAAGCGAGGGGATAAACTCGATATTTTGTTTTTATCGGTAGCAACTTTGCTTGTAACACTGCTTCTTTTTAGCAATGTTTCTATTCCTGCATTAAACGGAATTGATGGTGCAAAGTATGGAAAAACATTTTTTAATTTAGGCTTTCTTTCATACTTTACTGAACTTCCATTAAATATAATTTATTCTGCTTCTATTGGAGCAGCTGCTATTTTTGTTCTTTTTATTTTAATTATTAGACGAAGGACAAAAGCTTTAATTTCCACAAAACTAAAAGTTCTCTTTCTTATTCTTGCAATAGGTGTTTTTGCACTAACTGCAGTAAATGTAATGTTATTTATTCCTACTTCAAGAAATGCAAGTTCAAAGATGATACTTTTTGGTCAAAATGCATCTCAAGCATTGACTTATACAATAAATTTGCAGCAATATAATTTAATTTATAGAATTAGTTTTCTAGTATCTTATTTTGCTTTTATTTTATATTTTTATTTCTTAACGGTTTATCTTAGATCATTTAGTCATTGTGCAAGTTCGTTTATTAGTTTTATGCTGTATACAGCTATTTTAATTTCTGTTTCTGCATTCCTTGGTATTTTCTTTAATACTTCTACCCAAGATACAATTATTAATAACTACAAAGCATTTATGAGTTCCAATTTTGAAATTAGAGAAGTAACACATCCAATCATTTCTAATTCATTAATTAACTCTTTCCTTTTTGCAGGATGTTTAAGTACTCTTGTTTTATTTTATAGAAAACCAAATCTTATTTGGTATATTCTTTCTCTTGGTTTTGGCCTTGCTTCATTTTTAACTGGTAATATCTATGGATTTTTACTTGATCTATTTGCTATAACAATTACTTCATTTGCATTACTATTAAACATGAGAAAGCATTATATTTCATCTATAGTTGCAATAATAGTTACTCTCCTTATCGGTGTATATATTGGACTTTCCGTAACTGTATTAAAAAATATGTTCCCAGCTGTTGTTCATATTTTTGATGGATATGTAATGAAAGCAAAGACAGTCTTTGCAACTGATTTATATAGATGGAAAGTGTCTCTTTCTGCAATTGTTAACTACTTCTATGCTTTTGCTGGTTATACTCCAAGTGTTTCAAATTTAGTGAATTATCAAGTAACTAACTTATATAATGTTAACTATGCTCCACTTGCAACAAGTGGTAATGCTTATATTCAAACAATAATGAGTTTTGGTTATGTAGGAATAGGAATATTAGTTTTAGCATATGGCTTTATATTAGTCAGATGTTTTGGAATGCTAAAGAACAAGAAAAAAGCAGGACTATTTTACTTACTAGTTTTTATTACTATTCTACTTAGTGGAATAATATTTGACTATGGACTTTTCACTTATTCACCTTTATCAATGATTTTTGTATTAATATTTGTTTACCCACTTTCAAGTGATTATCACCTTGGTTTAATTGAATCAGGAAATAATTTAGCACCTGGCGAAATTAAATCAGTTGAACACAAATATGTAAATTATGATGTCCAAGTTGAAGACATTAAACAAAATGGTAAAAAGGATAGTGGAGTAAATAAGTTCCAAGATGCTGAGTACCAAGAAGAAGAAAAAGAAAAAGATTCATTCCCATTTAATCCACCAGATAAAGATGAATACTGGGAAGAGAAAAAAAAAACAGAT
>CACYDF010000097.1 GCA_902773085.1 uncultured Erysipelotrichaceae bacterium | reverse complement strand
GTTTTATATCTTTCTCAAAGAGATATTAATCTTTTACTTAAAACAGATTTAACACTATAAATTAGGGGTTGTATCCAAAAGACAGGTTAAATAAAAAACCGATATAAGAATGCGAATTTTACGAAGGTTATAAACAAGCGAAAAAAGGCATTATTTATTTAGAATTTATACTCATATGAGACGAAAGTATCATTTTTGATTTTTCATTTTTTGAAATTTATTGATAAATTAGGCAATATTTTATATTTTTTTAGTTGTTTTCTCACAACTAAATAAGTATAATAATATAGGTTAAAAAGAGGTCAATTTGAATAGTCTTTTTGATAAAGTTCCTGCTGGTCTATTTGCACCACTATCTAGGAAGTCCAGATCGATTTACGCATATGCACTTGTCTCCCTATATCATATTCTTCGAACACAGAAAAATGATATTAAGAGAAGTGATTTTTATGCTTTCTTAAAAAATAATGGTGATGATCTTCTTCATTTCTTTTCAATTGAGTCTGATATGCTCGATGATAAAAGTGATGAAGAAAAAGTTGATGCAGGTAAAGATAGTAAAGAGTCAGTTAATCCTGACGAATTTGGTTTAGGCCGAAAAATTAATTACATTATTAAAAAACTTGCTAAGTGCGGTTGGTATCGTCTTGCAAGAGATCCAAAAGTAAATACAGAATATATGTTCATTCCTGATTATTCAATCGAACTATTAAAAGTTATGAATAATCTCACTTCAAGTGAAAAAAGTTATCTTCCTTTAGTTCATCAAACTTATGCAGAGCTAAAGATGGAAGATGAAGCCGAAGATGATTATATGTATCGAGCTTTAGTCAACGCAAGAAATAATGCTGATAGACTTGAGCTTAATGTTATTTTATTAAAGCAACAGATTTATGTCTTTGGTAATAGACTTTCTGAAGTCTTTGATCCTAATGTTGCTTTGTCTCAACACTTTGATGAATATCGAGATGATGTATCTGAGCCTTACTACCATCCAATGAAAACTTTTGACTCACTCGGGCTTTTTGCACAACCAACAATTAATATTCTCAATAAATGGATAAGAAGCCCAAGAATTATTTCTCGAATTGTTCGAAGCGCTAAAAACGAACCAGTCAATAAAAATATGGATATTGCTACTTTAACTAGTAATATCATCAAGATGATTCAAGAAGTTATCGATATTTTCTCATCACTTAGTGAATCATTTAATGAAATTGATAGAGCAAACTCTGATTATACTGAAGCAGTTCAAAGAAAGGTCAACTATCTTTCTTCATCTGATAAAACAATCAAAGGAAAGATTGATAGTATTCTTCTTGCTTTAAGAAATGAACTTGCCAATAATCCAGGTGCTAACTATGAAGATTTAAGAATTCTTTCGGCAGCAAAAAGGACTGTTAATATTTCTCGACACGGTTTTGTTGATTCAGCCTCTTTAAATATGCCATTTAAAAGAAGGGTTGAAGAATATGCAGAACCTTTATATTTTGATGAAGGTATCCTTGATGCTGATAGAGATGAAGCTCTTGCGCTCTTTTCAGAAAAAGATGTTGAGAAATTCTCACGTGAATCAATTACAAATTATTTTGATAATACTTCTAACGAAACTGAATCATTTGAAACAATCGACTTTAAGTTCAATTCGTTAGATGAACTTGTTTTATATATCTATGGTGTAAATTCTGCTTTAAGTGGAACGATTCCTTATAAAGCAAAAAAACTTTCACCATGTGTAGAACATGATGAATGGTTTATGCCAAATTACCTTTTTGAAAAGGTTAAAAGAAAGGGGGATAAATAATGTTTGAAGAAAACTATAGTAAATTAACTCGTAGTGACAAATCACTTTTTGCAGAAGCAGTCTCTGATTTGTTATATGAATGCTACATAACTAGAACTTATTATGATAGATCTTTAAAGATTTCAAAGTTAAATCCAACATACGCATATATTGATAGACATTATGCTTTGATTGAAGAATATTTGTCATTCTTATCAATAGTTCTATCCAAAAGTGATGAAGATGGTGTTATCTTTATTGCAAGTAGTATTGAAAAGAATCATTTAAAGATTGATAGTGTTACTACTTTAATTGTATATGCACTTAGAAGTTATTATGAAGAACAATTAAGTTTAAAACCAGAAACATTAGAAATTTTAATGACATCTGGTCAATGTAACAAATTATTCCATGAACTAGGCTTATCAACAGCAACAAAGAGATTATCAACTACAACAATTGCTGATTCACTAAGAGTACTTGAATCGTTTAATATTGTCACTAGATACAGAGGAAGATTTTCTGATTCTTCATATTCATTTTATATTCTTCCAACAATCAAATATGTAATTTCTAGTGAGAAGATGAATGCTTTATATCAATTTATCAATGGTGAAAGTGACACTTTAGATGATGGTGGATTATTTAATGATTATAAGGCTGAAAATGATAATCCTCCCGAGATTAAAGAAGTAGGTGAAGGTTTTTATTCACTCGAAGGTAATGTAGGAGATGAAGAATGAAAAGTTTAACAAGATTACGATTAATTAACTGGCATTATTTTTCAAACACAACAACTCCAATTAAAAATATTACATTTTTAACTGGTCCAAATGGTGCTGGTAAATCAACTGTTATTGATGCTTTACAAATAGTTATTTTAGGTTCAACTGCACCATCTAACTTTAATAAGGCTGCTCATGAAAAAGGTAAGAGTGGTCGTAACTTAATTTCTTATTTAAGAGGTAAGGTTGGAGAAGAAGCAGATGGAAAAGCAATTAATGTAAGAACAGGAGTTTTTACTTCTTATATTGCGATTGAAATATATGATGATATTGTTCAAAAGACAGTTACTCTAGGTATCTTATTTGATGTTGATCAATCTGATAATCCAGATAAACATTTCTTCTACATTGATTCTCCTTTCCCTGAAAATGACTTCTCAACTAAGAAAATTGGTAGTGAAAAAACTAGACCACTTGCATATAAAGAGTTTTCTTCTTATCTTGCAAGTCACTATTCAAAAGACTCTTATAAGTTTTTTTCAACTGATGGAGAATATCGAGAATTTTCAAAAGAAGTTTTTGGTAATCTTTCTGAAAACTACTTCTCTTTATTTAAACAAGCAGTTGCCTTTGCACCAATAACTAATATCACTGATTTTATTACTCAATATATTTGGAATGGTGATGTTCAAATTGATATTGAACCAATGCAAAAAAATATTGAGCAATATCGTATATTACAAATTGAAGCAAAAAGACTACATGAAAAGAAAGAGAGTTTGGAAAAGATTTCTTCTTTATATCAAGAATATGTTAAGAGGAATCAAGAATATGGTCTCCTTTCTTATTTACATAATAGAGTTAATTATGAGAGAGGTTTACGTGATGTTGAAAAACTCAAGACAAATCTTGAAAATGATAAAAAGAGATTTGCAGAAGTTAATGATTTAATTGCTGACCTTGATAAGAGGATTATTGATTTAAATAATGATTTAGGTTCTTATCAAGCAAAGGTATATCAATCTGATAATTATTCTTTAGCTGAGAAAATTAATCTTCAAAAAGAAACTCTTACTGGCAATATTGCTACTATCCAAATGGCTATCGAGCAAGTCAAATCTAATATTAGAAATTACGCACTTGAATATCGAAATGTCTGTAAAGAATTTGGAGACTATTATAAAAACTTTGATTCAACAAAATTAAAAGATGAGAGAATCAATAAAACTTTTGATTCCCTTATTAGTGAATGTGAAGATATGGTAGGAGAAGCTTCAGCCATACTAAGTAGTGTTGATAATAACACTTTAGATTTTGATGATTTAGGAGTATTTAGAAATAATATGAATATGTTAAATGAAACTCTTGTTTCATTTAAAGGAATGGTCTCTGATAAGTTATTTAAACTTAGAACTGATTTAATATCACTCCAAAATGATTTATCAGCTGTTAATTCTGGTAAAAAACCATTTGAAAGATTAAGTCCTAATTATATTGCTATTAAGAATGAACTTGAAGCAAGATTAAAGGGTAAATATGCTGATGCTAAACTTGATATCTTCTGCGATTTAGTCGATGTAAATGATCCTGAATGGCAGATGGCAATTGAAGCAGTCCTATTCAATCAAAAATTTAACTTCTTTGTTTCACCAAAATATTATGATGAAGCTCATAAGATTTTAAAGGACCTATCAGCTACTTATAATTTTTACAATGTTTCTATTGTTGATACTGAAAGACTTCTTAGAGCAAATATTGTTCCATACGATGATTCTCTTGCTACTTTAGTTGATGCAAGTAGAGAAGATGCTCAAGCATATGCTGATTATCTTTTAGGTAATATTAAAAAGTGTACAACATTTGAAGAAGCAAGAAATTCTGGTCATGGACTTCTTTCTGATTGTACAGGATATAGAAACTTTGGTACATGGTATTTAAATAAAAACCATGCTCGAACATATTTCTTAGGAACGAAAGTTTCTTCTTCAACTGTCTCTTCTTCAGCTATTGAATACGAAGAAGCAAATAATCTTTCAACTTTATATACTGATTTGAAAGAAAGACTTAATTCTCTTTCTGAACTTTCAGTAATGTCTGAAAATGAATTAAATTCGTATCAAACTGATTTAAAGAAGAATAAAGAGATTGTCCAATATCAATCAAGGCTTAATTCTTTAAATGAAGAGATGAAAAGTGTTGGTAAAGGTTCATTTAACGAAGCCCAAAATAAGATTAATGAAATTAAAGATCAAATCAAAGAAGTTAATGAACAAAGAGATCAACTTTCTGAAGAAAAAGGTTCACTTACTGCAAGAATCTCTCTTATCGAAGAATCCGATATTCCTGCAAAAGAAGCTACTGCAAAGGGTTTCTTAGAAGTACTTAAGAACGAAGATGAGAATATTGTTAATACTGTTTATGAACCATTCTTTAATAATCTTTTAGAAAAAGAAGAAAAGACTTTAACTCAAATCTCTTCAATGGCAAGCGAACAATTAATTCCTTGTGAAAATGCAAGAAGACTTGCTCAAAGCAATATCAGAAGATTTAGAGCAGATTATGTTAATAAATATCATGTTAACTACAATGTTGAAAACATGGATTCAAATGATGAATTTGATCAAGAACTAGAAAGAATATCTTCAGTTCAACTTCCTGATTACGAAGAAAAGATTAATTCTGCTCATGAAGCAAGTATTAAAGAATTCAAGGATGACTTTGTTTACAAACTTAGAACAAGTATCGAATCAGTCACTTCTAGAATTAATGAATTAAATGAAATATTAAAAGAAAGTAGTTTTGGTAGAGATGTATATCAATTCTCAGTTACTCCAAGTAGAGGATATAGAGAATACTACAATATGATTATGGATGAACTCTTACTTAAAACTGGTGATGCTGAAATTCTCTTCATGGAAAAATATAAAGATTCTATGAATGAATTATTCAACTTAATTTCTTCATCTAATGTTTCTAGTGCTAATGAAGAAGAAAAAGCTCAGATATTAGAAAACATTCAAAAGTTCACTTCATATACTACGTATATCGACTTTGACTTATTTGCAATCAGAAAGGCAGGAGATGTTGAAGAAAGAATCTCTCTTGGTAGATCATATTCAGCTCAATCAGGAGGTGAAACACAAACTCCATTCTATATCTCTATCTTTGCTTCATTTGCCTCCCTTGCAAGAACCAATAATGGAAATGATAATAATACTTTACGTTTAGTCATCTTCGATGAAGCTTTCTCTAAGATGGATGCTGATCGTATTAAAAAGGCAGTTGACCTTCTTAGACAATTTGGATTACAAGTTATTATTTCAACTCCTCCAGAAAAATTATCAGAACTTATTTCCTTCGTTGATTTAATCTTAGTCACTATTTCTGACTTTAAGAAGAAGGTATCTGATTTAGATATCTATAGAAGAAAAGGTGAAGAAAAAGCTATTCCTTCAATTGAAGAAAATAAATATGCTGCAAATAATAATCCTGAAGTTAATGAAGATGATGGGGGTACTTCCTCTTAATTAATTTGGAATTGATTTTTCATTATAATTAGCCCTTTGATTTTCTTAGGGCTAATTTTTTTTATAGCATTAACTGATGAGATAAAAGTTGAACCAGTAGTATATACATCATCAAAAAGAATTATTTTTTTATCTTGTAATTGATATGCGTTTTTATTAATTACAATGTTTTTATTATTCATTCTTTTATTTGCTGCAAGTTCTTTTTGATTCTTAGTAGAGACATTTTCAAGTGCATCTATATACTTTAGTTTATGAACTTTTAATATTTCAACTAAGTGATTAAAACCTCTTTTAGAATTGCTTTCTTTTGATGAAGGAATAGGAACAAAGATACAGTTTAGTGAATATAGTTTTATATAAGGAAGAAAGAAATATAGTATTGAATCACGAAGTTCAAAATCATTACTTTCTTTATAAGATAGGAGCATGTTTTTTAATAAACCATCATATAAAGATAGGAATTTTATTTTTACTCCATCTACTTTGATGGATGAAAAATCAACTTTAATTTTTTCTTGGCAAGAAGAACAAATTGAATATTTTGATTCAATCATATTTCTTAAAAAAGAAAATTTTATTTTTTCAAAACAGACTTTACAATACCTTTCCATTATTCTTTACCTCGTTATATTTCTTTATTTCAGTAATTGCTTTTTTTATTTCATCATTATATATTTCCCCAATAAAGATAACTTGTCCATTAGGAGATTTGATTTTTCTTCCTGCTCTTCCTGCAATTTGAATTAGACTTGCACAGTCATATATAGTGTTATCTGCTCTAAAAACAATAACTTGTAAGTTTTCTATCGTTACTCCTCTTTCAAGAATTGAAGTAGTTACTAGATATGAATAATATCCTTTTTTAAACCTTTCAATAATTAGAGATCTTTCTTCTTCTTTTGATGATACAAAATCTCCATTTTTAATAAAGAGTGATAAAAAAGAATATAAGCTTTTACCTATATCAATAGTAGGAGTAAAAACAAACACTTTTTTATTTTCTTTAATAAAGTGCCTAAGATATTTTAGACACTTCAAATAACATGAGTAATAATTGCCTTTAATAAATGTTGGTAAAGGTAAATCGTGCTTATGATATCTTTCAAAAAGTTGAAGCACTACACCGTTATCTTCTTTTATCTTTTTGATGTCACTACTAGAAGGAGTTGCCGATAAAAGGACATAATTTCCCTTAATGCACTTTCTAAAGATTGTTTCAAGTTGTTTGTTTCCTTTATAAGGAAACGCATCAATTTCATCTAAAACAATCAAGTCAAAATAATTGTTATATCGATATAATTGATGAGTAGTTAAAACAAGGATATCTCCTTCAAAAACTGATGAATGATCTCCATAAATAGATACGACATTACACTTTGGAAAAGCATCTTTAAACCTAGGTGTTAAATCAATAACAACGTCTTTTCTTGGGGTTGCAAAACCTACCTTCAGATTCTTAGATAAATAGTATTTAAATGACTCATATATCAGTTCAGTTTTTCCAGCTCCAGTTACTGCATGAACAAGTACATTATGTTTTTCTATTAAGTGTGATTTTATTTGATTTGCAATTTCCTGTTGTTTTTCACTTAGTGGATAATCTAAATGGAGTGAATAATCAACATTGTTGCTAACTTTATAAGATGCTTTTGAACCACTAAGTCGACAACAGAGTCGGCAATATGGCTTATTTTTAATATCAAAACCGATATATTTATTATCGCTATTTCCACAAATTGGGCATGTAAAAGAAATATTTCTCATCAATATATATTTGCTTTTTTATTCATATTTTTTTAAATTAATTATGTAATAGGAAAAATAAATATACTTTATTTTTAATTATTATACTTTATGCCTTTTTTAAAAGTTGGTTTTTGAATTATTTGCAAACTCAAACTAAAAAAAAGTAAAAAAACATTGCCATTTTTATCTTATTAGTGGTATTATATCAATGTATTTATTACGATTTTATTTTTTTATTGACACTTTTTATAACTTCTAGGAGAGATTAATGGCTGGTAAAAGGACATTTAGAAAGACAAAACCAAAGAGATTACGAGCAAGGGTTATTGGTACAATCTTGTTCACTCTCCTTTTTTTGTTTTTATTTGGTTTAATTGTCACAGTATCGATTTATGTCTTTGTCATTAACCCTACTCTACTAGGTGTTAAGAAAAATGTTATTGCCCTATTCAATAACCTATCTTTGAGATTCCATTACTTCTTAGGTTTCTCAACAACGACATTTGCTGGTAATAATCCGTCTGATGCTTCAATCAAAATAGGTATCATTGAATTTATTGGAATAAGTGCTGTTATAGCACTAAGTTTCTTCTTCTTATTACTTCCACTTGTTATCAAGTCTCATAACAAGAGAGTTAACAAGATTAGATATGAGAAGAAGAGATTCTGGTTAATTGTCTTATTTATCCTTAATATATTAGCTTCCATTTACATCTCTTTTGTTGTTTCATATATATTCATCGGTGAAGGTGAAGGCTTCTATGTTGATAATGGTTCATACTTACCAAACTTAGGTTCAATCAAAGGAAAGAACTTTATGTATCAAGCTTGCTACGTTGTTACATATTCATATAGAGCCTTCCTTGATTTCTTATTTAATGTTGAAGTTATTAGAAATGTTCCAAAGTCATCTTTCATGATGCCAGGCTTTACAACTGCTAACTCTAGTGCAGTTGTCTTTTTGTTTAGTGTTTGGTTTGGTGTTAACCTTGTAGCAAATACTCTTGCTGCCTTAGGACCTAAAGAAAAATCTTCATCACTTAAAGTTCTTAACTCCTTATATCCAACTGTTCTTGATGAATATGTTGATGAAAAAGAATTTAATAAGAATTTAAATGCTGAAACTAACAAGATGTTATTATCAGAAGGTGTTCAATCTGCTATTCCACAACTTACTGATGAAGCACCAAAAGAACTTGAAAATAATGTTTCATCTGATGAACCAGTTCTTGATGAACCAGAAGTTACTGATGCTCGACCTGAATATGAACCAGAGCCAGAACCTGAATATGTAGAAGAAACTCCTTCATATGAACCAGAACCAGAACCTGAACCTGAACCAGAGCCTGAGCCTGAGCCAGAACCAGAAGTTATCGAAGAAGAACCTGAATATGTAGAACCTGAACCTGCTTTAGAAGAAGCAGAAGTAGAAGCAGAACCTGTTTTGGAAGTTGATGAAGGACCTCTCCCTGAGCCAGAACCTGAGCCTGAGCCAGAGCCAGAATATGTAGAACCAGTTATTGAACCAGAACCTGAAGTTGAATTAGAACCTGAACCAATTCCTGAACTCGATATTGAACCAGAACCTGAACCAGAACCTGAGCCAGAACCTGAGCCCGAGCCAGAACCAGAACCAGATCTCGAACTTGAATATGATAGAAAGAAGAAAAAAGCAAGTAAGAGAAAGAATGTTAACTATGTTGTTTATAGAGATAGTATTCCACCAGTTGAGGAAACTCAAACTAAACCTGGTATTACTAATAGAGAAAAGAGAATGCTTGATGAGCTTGAACCTACATCACTAAGTTCTACGCCTCTTGATGGTATCTATAAAGAAGATGTCAATAAGATTTTAGGTCAACTTGAACCTAGTGAACTAGAAAATATTGAGCTTCCAAAACTTGAAGATGAAAAAGAAGAATATCTTGATTTTGATAGTGAAAATGACTCAATTGATGTCCTTCCTGGTATTGATGAAGTTCAATCTCAGCCATGGGAAGAAGCTACAACTGCTTATCCTTTAGGTGAAGAAAAGAAGGAAGAACCTGAGCCAGAGCCAGAACCTGTTCAAGAAGAACTTATTACTGATTTACCTGAGCCTGAACCAGAGCCAGAACCTGAACCCGAGCCAGAGCCCGAGCCAATTCCAGAACATGAGCCAGAACCTGAGCCAGAGCCTGAACCAGAACTTCTTAATGATGTTGCAGTTGATTTACAAAAGGTTGAAGATGATCAACCAATAATTGATGACATTAGTTCATTCATCATTGATGAAGAAACTCCAGTTCTTGAAGTGGATAGAATGTCTCCACTTAATTTGGAAGAATTAAATCCAGAACCAGAACCTGAGAAAGAACCAATTATTTCTGAAACTACTGAAGATATTCAACCAATCAAAGAAATTCATCCAGAGCCAGAGCCAGAGCCTGAAGAACCAATTAGAGTTAAGGCTTATGCTCCTGAGAATATTATCTTTGAACAAGTTGAAGAAGAAGAACCAGTTCAAGAAGAAAAGAAAGAACCTGATGTTGTTAAGGTTAAGACATTTGAACCTGAAGATATTGTAAAAGAAGAAGCAAAAGAACCTTCAGTTGTTCAAGTTAAATCCTTTGCACCAGAAGATGTAATAGAAGAAGTAAAAGAAGAAAAGGTCGTTGAACATTTCGATGATAGTATCATTCCTGAATACTTTAATGAACCAGTCACTCCAGTTGCTCCTCCAGAAGAAAAGGGCGCTCCTGAAATTGTTGTTGAACAACAACCAGAAGTTGAAAAAGAAATTGATCCAAATCTCAAGTTCAAAGTTCCAATTCACGCAATTCTTGAAGATAATGAAGATATCCAACCAGAAGTTGCTGAACCAACTCCTGCTTCTACTGAAAGATTAGAAAAACCAAAGATAACTCCTGTTCATCCATTCATCATCAGTGAGACTACTCCATCAAAGCCTCTACATGATGAAAGACCAGGTGATATGGTTAGAATTTCACGTCCATTACATGACATTACTTCTCTTTCAAGGAAACATGTAGAAAAAGTTAAACCAAAACGTGTTGCATTCGAACTTTCAGTCTATAACATTAAGACATATAGTGGTAGACTTACTGCTGAACAAGCCTTTGCTAGTGGTGCAATGAAGGTTAAACCAATTGCTCAACCAGTCTTTAGAAATAGTAAAGGTGCACCATCTTGGAAGATTAAGAAAGAAAGAGAAACAATCAGAAGACAAGGATATGTAAATATCACTCAAAATAATACAAATCTTTCTGGAGAAGATGGAATTAAGAAACCAACTAGTGTTGACTACACTAAAGCAAAATCTATTAAAGATATGCTTAAGGTTTCAAAAGATCAAGAAAACGAACAAAAGAAAGTTTCACGTCCATCATCTAGACCTGTTACTCCTCCAGTTGTCTCTTTATCTGAAGTTAAGAGAAAACTTGAGAAGGAAAGAATGGAACAAGAAAGACTTGAACAAGCAAGAGCTGAAAGAGAAAGACTTGCAAGAGAAAAAGAAGAACGAGAAAGACACGAAAGAGAAAGAAAAGAAGCTGCTCGAGCAACTTTGTTTAGTGAACCTACTAAGGTTATTAAACCTAAACCAAAGCCAGTAGAAAAGCCAAAGCCAGCTCCTGCTCCAACTCCAGTAACTAAGAAAGAAACACTTAAACCAACTGCTCCTGTCATTTCTTTAAATTCAATCCCAACTCCTACTCCAACTCCAAAGAAAGAAGTTGAAAAGAAAGTAGTTGCTTCAAAACCAGCAGTAAAAGAGACTTCTCCAAAACCAATTGCTCCAATTAAGCCTATGACTCCTGTTTCTCCAGTCAAGAAAGAAGAGACTAAGCCTAAAGCAGTTGAAAAAGAAGTTCCTGCTCCAAAGCCAACAATTAAACCTGTAGCACCTGTTAAACCAGTTGCTCCAATCAAACCTGTAAAGAAAAATAGGTAATAAGAAAACCATTCAGAAATGAATGGTTTTTTTCTTTATTCAGAATGAAAATATTTTTATATTAAAATATAAAAATGATTTATACTATTTTTGTTCGAGGCGTAGCTTAGCTTGATAAAGCGCTGCATTCGGGATGCAGAGATCGTAGGTTTAAATCCTATCGCCTCGATTTTCGTTGTCTAGTTATGCATTTTCTTCTTTATATATATATCAATTTAATTTATAATTATAAGAGTCGGAGGAGTCGGTGAATAGATTATTAAAGAAATACCATATCATTATCTCTTTAACGCTATTAATTGAAGTTTTTATATTAGGAATTTTATTTGTTCTTCTTGTTACTAATGATGATATTTCAAATGATGTTACTTTAACTTATTATCTTCTTTCACTTTGTATTCTTTTTGCCTGTATTGATTTTATAGAATCATTTATTTTTGGAATAGAAGTTAAAAAAGGAAAGAATAAAGCTGAGCTTACTTCTGCTGAAATTATCGGTTCTGATATTAATGAAGCTTATAACTTTGGTCAAATCGGTCTTGCTGTTTGTGATAATGACGGAGTTGTCATGTGGCTTAATGACTTTTTAAATCTTCGTTTTGTTGATTTAATTGATCAAAAGATTACAGATGTATTTCCTAACCTTCTTGAACTTTATGATGAGGCAGCTGGTAGAAAAGAAAACGTTAAGATTATTTATGAAAATAGAATATATATGGTTCAACTTCTTCACGATGTTAAACTTCTTGCTTTCAAAGATATTACTGATTATGAAAACGAAGTCTTAATTAATCATAATTTAAGTCCAGTAGTAGGTTTTATTTCAATTGATAACTATTCTGATGTTCAGATGTCAATTTCAGATGATTCGAAGTTTAATGATTTACTTATTGAGACACGTTCATTAATTAGTAATTTTGCAAATGAATCATTTTCAATGTTAAAACAAATTAAAGATGATAAATATATCTTTATTACAACAATGGAAAATTATTATAAATTATACGAAGATAAGTTTTCAATTGTTGATAAAGTAAGAAATGCAGATAGCAAAGGATTTACTATCTCTTTAGGTGTAAGTTATGGTATTCCTGATTATTCTAAACTTTCAGATGAAGCAAGTTCGGCTTTAGATGTAGCTTTAGCAAGAGGAGGCGACCAAGCAGTTATTGCTCCATTTGGTCAATCGATGATTTATCTTGGTGGTAGAAGTGAATTAAAGCCAGCAAGAAATCGAGTTAAAATTAGATCTTTATCAAATTCTTTTGTTTCAATGCTTAAAGACTTTGACAAAGTAATTATTATGGGACATACAAATAGTGAT
>CACYDF010000096.1 GCA_902773085.1 uncultured Erysipelotrichaceae bacterium | reverse complement strand
AATGGCGGGAGAAGAATGAATCGAACACTCAACAACGGTTTTGGAGACCGTAGTTATACCATTTAACTATTCTCCCAATTAACTTATATAGATTAAAATAAAATATATTCAAAGTCAAATAGTATAATTAAAACTTCTACTTTTCATATTTTATAAAGTAAAATATGTATGTGAAAAATAAGAAGGTAGAAATTGAAAAAGAAGATAATCGATTAGAGACTAACTCAGTTAATAGTAATTCAACTATTCTACTTAGTGATTTTCACTCTTCTCTTGTGAATAATGAAACAAGTCAGATAAACGAAATAGTTGATAATAACTCAGCAATTTCAATTGCAGAAATATTAAATAATCTAAGTGAAAATGAAGCAATTTTATTTTTCAGTGTAACTAATGATGTTGTTAAACTTGGTGAAATATTTTCATATCTTCTTGTTGATCATCGAACTGCAATTATCCTAACTTTAGGAAAGAAAAAATTATCTCAAGTTATTTCATATGTTAAAGATGATGATTTAGCAGACTATATTAGTGATACGCCAAGATATATGAGACTTAAAGTGGCTGCCATTATTCCATTGAAAAGAAGAAAGACAATTGAAAAACTTGTTTCTTATTCTGATGATACTGTTGGTTCAATTATGACAACTGAATATCTTTCAGTTAGTAAAGAGACAACTATTCAAGATGTATTTAAGAAAATTAAAAGAGAAGGAGAATGGCTTGAAACTGTTAGAACTGTCTATGTAGTTGATAATAATAACAAACTAATTGGTTTAAAGAGATTAGAAGAAATAATCTTCATTGATGAAAAGAAGAAGATGGAAGAGATAATGGATACCGACTTTGCCTATATTTCTTCAACTGCAGATAAAGAAGAAGCAATTCCTATCTGTAAAAAATATGATTTAGCTACTTTACCAGTTATTTCTAAAAATGGAGAACTTGTTGGAATTATTACTTTTGATGATGTCCTTGATGTTATTGAAGAAGAAAGTACTGAAGATATCCTTCTTCGTGCAGGTATTGCACCAACAAGTAAATCATATATGGAAACTAAACCATTTCGAATGGCTCTATCTTATGTTATTTGGTTAATTATTATTGCATTAATAAATACTTTTTCTTCTGTAGTAGTTTCTTATAATTCGCATTTAACATCTCTATTATCAGTTCTAATTATCTTTTTCCCGATATTAAATGATACAGGTGGAAACTCTGGTGATCAAACAACTAGTACAATTACTCGTGCTCTAGCAACTAATGAAATAACAACAAAAGATTATTTAAAAGTTGCTAGCAAAGAACTTATTGTTGGTTTTATTTCTGCTATCATTATTGGAGTATTTAATTTTGGATGGACCCAATTTGAATTCCATTCGCACTTAATCAGTTTAGAAGAAAATCAACTTAGTCAAATATCAACAACCTTTGGTAGTATATCAAAAGGATATTTGATGATTGGACTTATTGTTTCTTTAGCACTTGTTTTTTCAATTACATTATCAAAAGTGCTTGGTGCTACTTTACCAATAGTTACTAAACAACTTAAACTTGATCCTGCTGTTATTTCTGGCCCTTTAATTGCATGCTTAATGGATATATTTACTTTGATTATTTATTTCGCCCTAGCTGGAAGTTTTATTAATGGATTTAATCCTGATCTATTAGGAGTCAGTTTATGAGAAGAAAGAAATTTGATAAACTTGATAGCGCAATAACAAGTCATCAAATTGAAGAGATTAAGCCTGACTCTTCAAAAGCAAAAGTCAATAGGGAAATATCCAAAGAAACAATGGATACTATTTTAGCAAGTAGAAATACAAGACTTCTTAATGTAATGGCTGAAACATATGAACCATATAATATTGCTTCTGCTTTATCTAAGGTAGAACCTGAAAATCTTTTATTCTTCTTTAAATCAGTTAATCCTGATAATTCTGCAGATATCTTTGCAGAACTTGATCAAGACTTAAAAGAAGAAGTAGTTAAAGCTTTTACTTCAAAAGAATTATTCGATATTGTTGATGAACTTGAAATTGATGACTTAGTTGATTTTGTTGATGAATTACCTTCCAATTTAGTATCTAAAGTATTAAAAGCTGCTGACAAAGAAGGAAGAGAACAAATTAATTATTTATTAAAGTTTGAAGAAGAAAGCGCGGGAAGATTAATGAATCCTGAATTCTTATATGTTGAAGAATCTCTTACTATTAAACAAGTTATTGATAAGATTAAAAAAGAAGGTGAAGAAAAAGAAACAGTTTGGAAAATCTTTGTTGTTGATAAAACTAGACAACTTGTTGGTACTATTAATTTAGATCGACTTTTCATGTATGATGAAAAAGAACTTATCAGTGAAGTAATGGATACTGACTATGTCTATGTAACTACAAATACTCCAACTGAAGATGTTGTTAAAGTATTTAAGAAATATGATATTTCTATTCTTCCAGTTACAAATTCCCAAAAAAGAGTATTAGGACTAATTACTTATGATGATGTAATTGATCTTGTTCAAGAACAAAACACTGATGATATCCTTCATACTGCATATACTCTTTCAGATACAACTCCATATCTAAAAAGAAGTATTTTTAATTTAGTTAAATCTTATAGTGTGTGGCTTATTATCCTTTTAGTCCTTGATACTTTTATTGCAATGGTCTTATCTAATTTTGATACACCACTTCAAACTATTCCTTTATTAATTGCTTTTTTATCTCCATTAATGGCATCAAATTCTAATGCAGCTGATCAATCAGCAACTATTATTATTCGAGAACTTGCTTTAGGAAATATTACTCCAAAAGAATATTTACGTCTTTCATATAAAGAATTTAAAACAGCAGCTTATACTGGTTTAATGCTTGCAACTTTCTCTTTTGCGTGGATTTTATTTGAACTAACAACTGGTATTGTAAGAGCAGATGTTGCTGATATAAATATTATTAGTTCTTTCTATAATGGAAATAGTACTATCTTTTATATTTCTTTAGCTGGGCTAAACGGACTTGCTGCTTTTATTTCAATTATAATTGCTAAGATATTAGGAGTTAGTATTCCAATAATAGCAAAGAAGATTAAACTTGATCCTGCTGTAATGTCTCAACCAGTAATATCAACTATTCTTGATATTGTTTCTATTATTATCTATTTTGTTCTTGCTAATTTAATTATGAAAGGATTATAAAAATGTGCCATCGATTTGCACTTAATACTAATAATAAACATGAATTAAGATTAGTTTATGACTATAAACTAATATTACCTGAAAATAAGATGGTAATTCTTGGTTCTAATGCGTATTATCTATATAAAGAAGGAAATGGTTCTATTAGCCTTTCCCAGGCTAAGTTTGGCTTAAAAATATTTGATAAAACTATTTATAATGCAAGATGTGAAACTCTTCTTGAAAAGAATATTTTTAGAGAAGATTATATTTCTCATAAAGGAGTATTTCCTTGTTCATATTTCTTTGAACATGATGAAAGCAATTCTGATCATAAGTTTGAACTGTTAAAAGTTGATATTGGATATCTAGCTGGATTTATTGTAAATGATAGTTTTATTTTAATAACAAGAGGATCATATCCAGATTTAGATATGTTTAAAAGACTTCCTGTTGTTTTATCTGAACAAGAAGTTGATATATTTTTAAATAGTAAAGATGACACAAGAATATTAACCAAATTTGATTCTATTAAGTATCATATTAGTGGAATTAGTGATCAGATTAAACTTTTCTAGATATATTATATTTCTTGTAAATCGGGAGTTGAACTCCCGTTTTTATGATATTATATATTTGTAGGATTACGTATATGATACAAAGAACTATTTATAAAGAAATCATCAAGTCCATCAAATTAAAGCCAGTAACTGTCATTACTGGTGCTAGACAAGTAGGTAAAACGACTTTATGCTCCTTAATAGAAAAAGAATTTGGGTTTGGATATGTTTCTTTTGCAGATCCAATAATTAGAGCATCAGCAAAAAATGATCCAGCCGAATTTTTATCTTTACATAAAGCTCCTTATATTTTTGATGAGATACAAAAAGTTCCTGAGCTTTTTGATTATTTAGAAGGGCAAGTTGATAAATACATCAAAGAAGGTAAAAATAAAAGTTTATATGTATTAACTGGTTCACAAACATATCAATTAATGAAAGGAATAAGTGAATCAATGTCAGGTAGAGTTGGATTAATTGTTATGGAACCATTATCGTTAAGCGAAATTAATAAAGTTGAAGAAGTTCCTTTTACATATGATATTGAAAGAATAAATAATAGATGTAGAGATTATAAAATTGAAACGACAAAATTATATGAAACAATTGTAAGAGGCTTTTATCCAGAGTTATACGATAATGTAGAACTAAATACTTCTTCTTTTTACTCAGCTTATATATCAACATATTTAGAAAGAGATGTGTCTGATATTATTAATTTAAAAGATAAACATAAATTTGTAAATCTTTTAATTATTCTAGCCTCATTAACAGGGCAAGAACTAATATATGAAAATCTTGCAAAAGAAATAGGAGTAGATAAAAAAACTATTCAATCATGGATTAGTGTTCTTTTAGCTGGTAATATAATACATTTACTTGAACCATATTATGAAAATAGTATTTCAAAAAGAATTATTAGAAGACCCAAGATATATTTTTCAGATACAGGTCTTGCGTGTTTTTTAGCAAGAGTAAGTGATCCAATTACTTTACAAAATTCTTATTTAAAGGGTTCCATGGTTGAAACATATATTATTAATGAAATAATTAAAAGCTATAAGAATAACAAGAGAGACGATGCTTCTTTTTATTATTATAGAAGTCATGATAAACACGAGATAGATTTAATTATCCTTTATGATGGACACTTATCTTTGGTGGAATGTAAATCAGGCGAACAATATAATCAAAAAGATATTAAAGCATTTGATGATTTGAAAAAAACAAAGCATATATTAAATAAAAATATTGTTATTTGTACTACACATACTATTTATTCTATAAATAAAGATTGTATTGTAATTCCTATTTCAGCTATTTGATAATCTTTTAAAAATACATTAAAACTTCAAAGGGAACTATTATAAAGGTGTAATTAATTTGAATATTGACAAAGTTCATTTTAAATATATTTTATATTTATAAACTATTTTTTAAATGAAGCACGAATAGTATTATCAATTTCTTCTTTGATAGTTGGATTGTCGTTTAACCAATTCATTACAGAAGTTATACCTTGACCAATCCTATCATCTTTATATGAAAACCAAGAACCACTCTTTTCAATAAGCCCTTGATCAACTGCTAAAGTAGCAAGTTCTCTTTCATGAGATACTCCCTTACCAAAGATTAAATCAATTTTGCAACTTCGATATGGTGGAGCAACTTTATTTTTAACTACTTTGATATTAACTACATTACCAATAAAGGAATCTCCTTCTTTAATTTGTTCAGATTTTCTTACTTCAAGTCTAATTGAAGAATAGAACTTTAATGCTCGACCTCCAGTAGTTGTTTCTGGATTACCATATAAAACACCAACTTTTTCTCTTAGCTGGTTAATAAAGATAACTGTGCAACCAGTTTTATCTAAGACAGCTGCAAGTTTTCTTAAAGCTTTTGACATTAAACGAGCTTGAACACCAACAGAATTATCTTCAAATGTTCCATCAATTTCTACTTTTGGAACTAGTGCTGCAACTGAGTCAACAACAATTAAATCAAATGCTCCAGATTTAGCAAGCATATCAACTATTTCTAATGCTTGTTCTCCATAATCAGGTTGAGATAAGATAAGTGAATCAATATCAACACCTAATGTTCTAGCATACTCTGGATCAATTGCATGCTCAGCATCAATAAATGCAGCCTTGCCACCACTTGCTTGGACTTGGGCAATAGCTTCTAGTGCAAAGGTTGTTTTACCAGCTGACTCAGGACCATAAATTTCAATAATACGACCTTTTGGATATCCCCCTACTCCTAATGCAGCATCAAGAAGTAAGGAACCAGTTGGAATAACACCAACATCAATACTTGGTGTTTGACCAAGTCTCATGATTATTCCTTTGTCGTTAAAAGTGGCTCTGATTTCTTTCATCGCCGATTCAATGGCTTTTTCTTTTTCGTCATTAGATAAGACTTTTTCTTCCATAGAATCTCCTTTGCTTTTTTGTTTTTGTTTTTCCATTTTTAGAAAAATCCTCCTCATTAGTATTTTTGCCTTTTGAGGAGAAATTTTTTAATTTTTTATTTTCCTCTTAATTTATCAAGAAGAATTTTAAAACCTAAATCAACACAATCTTTTCTGATTTTATCTCTGTCACCTTTTAATTGGATTTCAAAAGAATGGAGCTTTTCACCAATTCTAATACCAATAAAAACTAGACCGACATTTTTGTTTTCTTGAGTTTCTGGTCCAGCATTACCAGTAAAGGCAATGGAAACATTAGTATTGAATTTGTTTGAAACAGCTAGAGCCATTTCTTTAACACATTCATTTGAAATAGTGCCAAACTTTTGAATTGTTTCATCTTTAACACCATTTGCAACTTTTGCATCTGAAGAGTAGGCAATAATACCACCTTTAAATACTCTACTTGCTCCAGTAAGGGAAACAAATGTTGAAGCAAATAATCCACCAGTAAGTGATTCCATTACTGATAGAGTGTAGTTTCTAGAAGCAAGTTCTTCTAATAATTCGTCATAAAAACTCATTTTTCATCTCCTTTTTCTTCCTTGAATATATAACTGCATTGTTTAAAATAAACAATAAAACTAAATATACTCATAAATAATGTAGCACAAGCAAGCGCATTTGTTAATATGTAAATGTAATCATAAAACTCTTCAAAAGCTAAACCTATAAGGCTAAATGGGAATCCATTTAACAAAATAATTGGAATAACTGCTGATTGTAATATTGTTTTTAACTTACCAAATTTGTTGGCAGCTAGAACAACATTTTTGCTAGCGAGAATAAATCTTAGACCATCAAGAATAATATCTCTTCCAATAAATAAAACAGTAATTACTGGAAAGAGATAGAAATGTCCGTTACTATCAAGTCTAGTTGAAAGAAGAATGAAAGTACCATTAATTAAAAACTTATCTGCAATTGGATCAATGAATTTTCCAAAAGTTGAAACAAGATTTCTTTTTCTTGCAATTCGTCCATCAAATAAATCAGTAAGTGCAGCTCCTCCAAAAAGGAAAGCACATGCAAGATCAATATATGAAAAATGAAGATAAGGAACTTGAACATTTAATTTTTCAAAATATGTTAAAGAGTAGAGTGCAAAAAGAACTAATGCCAAATATAACCTAGAAAGCGATATTTTAGATGGCAATGTTAATTTCACTTTTCCTCTCCTTTCACTAAATGAGTACCAGCCTGATAAGCCATGTTTTGTATTAGATGATAATTTATCTAGTTTGTTTTCACAAACTGGTTTAGTGGTTCATTTCCCACATCAACCTTCCCATAAAGGTTTCTCGCTTGAGGGGCTTTCCTCGTTTCACTTCTTTAGTTTCCTAAAGCTTCGTCACTGTGGAGCATTTACTAGAACTACACCATGATTACTTTTAGGTTAGTTCCTTCCGTTCGGGACTCCTCCCTACCCAAAGGCATGAATTTCTTTGGCACAAACACTACTTGCATCTCAGCAAGTGCGAGCATGGACTTTCCTCAAAGATT
>CACYDF010000095.1 GCA_902773085.1 uncultured Erysipelotrichaceae bacterium | reverse complement strand
CCAAAATGGAACTCATAAATTGATATAGGTTTATTAAAGTTTCGATCTCTTTTTGAAATGAATTCTTTATCATCAATTTTGATTGAAGTAATATCAACAACTGATGAACATCTAAACTCAGTGCTCTCATTTCTAAAAGCATATGGGTCAAGTTTGTCTTTCCAAAAGTTATCACAACCAAGGATATGGAATTTGTATCTTTCACCTTCTTTTACTCCAGGAATAAATAGTTCATATATTCCTCGATAATCTATTTTTTCCATCTTGCCTTTGCCTGGATCCCAAGAATTAAAATCACCAATGACATCAACTTCTTGTGCAAGAGGTGCATACACTCTAAAGACATAACCATCTTTTCCACCCTGTTTCATTTTATGGGCTCCAAAGAATTCAAACGCATTTGGTAAGTGGCCATTTAGATAAGAGTCAATGTAATTTTCTCTATCCATAATTTACTCCTTTTTAGTAGTCTTTTTTTGCGGAGTCTTAGTTGTTTTATTTGTTTTTTTATTTAGAGTTTTTTTAGCATTTTTTGGATTAATAACTTTTGGTTTAACAATTTGAGTATCATCTTTCTTTTCTTTTATTACATCTGAAAAATCAAATACTCCACCTTTGACATCTTCTTTATCTGTATAAGCATTATATGTCTCTTGTTTTGTAGCATTTGCATTACTATTGTTCAAGTTGGTAGAAGAAAAAACATAGTTATCTTCTGGGAAAAACTCGCCTTTAATAACAGATTCTTCACCATGAACATAACCAGGATTTTTATAAGTCAGTCTTATACTATCTTTAATTGCTTTTGGCAGAGCAGAATGTAAAAGAACAGAAAGTTCATCAACAATAATATATTCATTTATTAAACATTCATAGTTGAGAAGCAGTCCCAAAAATAGAGAAACTATTGGGACAATACAAACTAGGATTAAAGCCAAAAATATATTAGTAATATTAGTGTATGAAAAAGAAACAAAGAGAAATGTTAAACCAACATAGACTAAAATAAATGATACATATATTGGCCAGGAAGTTATTAGCCTAAGGGTAGGAAGATTTCTTCTAATGTATTTTTTAAAACTAGCCTTTGACAGTCCTCTTGATTGAGCTGCAGTAAGATTCAAATCAATATCAGGAAGAACTACAGTAGCTAGATAATGATCGGATAAATTATTATTAAAGAAAAAGAAAATTATAAAGAATAATGGTAAGAAAAAGATTGTACTAAAATAAACAATTCCGGGTTTAATTAAAGAAGGAATATTTGTAGTGATTATATCAACTGTGCTATTAGTAGTTTCACTTTGAAGTGCAGTAAGAATTTTTTCATATGCTTCACTTGCACCAGTAAAAGGAGAACAGAAAAGGTCAAAGTAACGATAGAAAATTAAATAGACTAAAAGGCCTAACATTATTGCGTAGGATAAAGAAGTTATAACACCAAATAATCCTAGTTGTTTATTAGCAAAAAACGAAGAATATCCATCAACATAATTGAAGTTTTTTTTACCGACTTTATAGATGCTTGTTCGTACTCTTTTTTCAACTACATAAAACATAGGTAAAACAAGAGCAATAATCATCAAAAATACAAGCGATACATACCATGCGTAAATAACTAATCCAATAATAACAGAAAAGATAAGAGTAACTAATAAACTTGGTAAAAGCAAAAGTAAAAAAGTGGAAAAAACTTCTTTCTTATTTAGTTCTTTTTTGCGTTTATTAATCTTAGTTAAAATATCTTTTCTATTCACGTTTATATTCTACCAAAATTAGTTAACTTTGGGGTATTCGATATTCTGATATGATTTGAGAGTATCACTGCTATCTTTTAATGTGTCGAATATAAACTTACTTGCTTCTTTCTTCAAGGCTTTTATTCCATCTTTTTCAGATAGTTTAATAAGCTTAATTAGTTCTCTAAGAGGTATAAACCATTCACAGTATTCTCTTCTTTGAAGATTAGGAGAAACAATTAAATCAGAGTTATATACGACAATATTAAATAAAAAACTTTCTTCTGGATCAATTTGCAGCTTTCTAGCAAGCATTTCAATATTAGATCTTTGTTCTAGAAGAAAGTTATTTAGTTTTGCTGAATGTTCATTCTTTTTATCTTTAATAGTTAGATAAGTATCTTCATAAGTTCCACTAATACCACCTTCTAGAAATACATCTTGAATAATATAGATATATTTATCTGCAAAAAGCACGTGGTGGAATGTTGTAACTTTATTAGTTGTTGGGTCAAGATTAAGTTTTACCCCATTTAAAAGGAGATAATCACAGTCTTCAGCAAGAAAATTTAATCGACGATAGACAATATTTGAAAAATTCTTCTTTTCATATATAGTTCTTATTTCAAAAAAGAAAAGTAAGGCTATTAAAATAGCAAGCACTACAAAAGTAACTAATATAAAAAGGAATATTTTCACTTTTTGACCTTAAATATGACTATTTAATGCAATCTAAGGCAACTTCCATCATATTTGAGAAGCCAGTTTGTCTTTCTTGTGGTGTAGTTTCTTTATGTGTAATTAAACTATCAGACATTGTTAAGACAGCTAAAGCTTCTTTTTGTAATGATTGAGCAATTAAATATAATGCGTAAGTTTCCATTTCAGTACAAAGACAACCCATCTTTGCATATTGTTCCCATTTTTCTTTTGGATGATTATAGAAGAAATCAGAAGAAAGGACTTGCCCTACTTTGTATTTAAATTTATGTTTTTTAGCACTTTCAACAGCAGTAACTAAACAATCATAATTAGCAACAGCTGAAACATGTCCATTATCTGGAATATTAAACTGGGCTAAGAAATTAGAATTGCTGCTTGCACCAGAAGCAATAACAATATCAAATAAATCTAAGTCCTTGTCCATACTTCCTGCAGTTCCGAATCTAATGATACGATCGACTTTGTAATGAGTGTAAAGTTCGTATGCATATATACCTATTGATGGTATACCCATACCATGTCCCATAATGGTAACTTTTTTGTCTTTGTAAGTACCAGTGAATGCATACATGTTTCTAACTTCATTTACTTGCTTAACATCTTTTAAATAATGTTCGGCAACAAACTTTGCTCTGAGTGGATCCCCAGGCATTAAAACTGTTTTTGCGATTTCGCCTACCTTGGCTGTATTATGTGGAGTTGACATATTATTTCCTCCTATGTATCAACATATATATTTTATTATTTTCTAGTCTTTTTTTAAAGTTAAAAATAACAAAGATATAAATATAAAAAAGGAAGAAAGATTAATGTTTATATTTTGGTTTTTTAAGTTCTCGTTTTAAGTATTGACCAGTGTAAGAATCTTCGCAGTTAACAATCTTATCAGGCGTTCCTTCAAAGATTAACTGACCTCCATTATCTCCACCTTCTTTTCCAAGGTCAACAATATAATCTGCACATTTAATTACATCAAGATTGTGTTCAATTACTACAACAGTATTTCCTTTATCGACTAATCTATTTAGTACTTCAATAAGCTTAGCTATATCATAAGGATGAAGTCCAGTAGTTGGTTCATCAAGAATATATAAAGTTGTTCCGTCATTTGATTTTTGTAGTTCATAAGCAAGTTTAACCCTTTGTGCTTCTCCACCAGAAAGAGTAGTTGATGATTGACCAAGTTGAATGTAACCTAAACCTACATCAACTAAAGTTTGAAGTTTGCTTTTTATAGATGGATGGGATGCAAAAAGTTCAAGAGCTGCACTTGCCCTAAGATTAAGAACATCAGAAATATTTTTCCCTTTATATCTAACAGAAAGAACATCATCAGAATATCTTTTTCCATTGCATACATCACAAGTCACATAGACATCAGGAAGGAAGTTCATTGGTATTCTTTTTATTCCTGCACCTTGACATGCTTCACATCTTCCACCAGGCATATTAAAAGAGAACATTGTTGAAGTAATTCCTTTTGTTTTTGCATCGAAAAGAGAAGCAAATAAAACACGTATATCATCAAAAACTTTTATATAAGTTGCCGGATTGCTTCTTGGCGTTCTTCCGATAGGTTCTTGAGTTACGTTAACTATCTTTGTTATGTAGTTAGTCCCTTCGACCTTTGTACAGTCTCCTGGATGAGTAACTTTTTGGCCGAGTTTTAATTTAACATTTTTATATAAAATTTCTTCAACTAAGGATGACTTACCAGAGCCTGATACACCAGTAACAACAGTTAAACAAGAGGTTGGAAATTTAACATCTATATTCTTTAAATTGTTCTGTTTTGCCCCAATGATTTTTATATACTGATTTGAACTTCTTCTTGTCTTGGGAGAGTTAATAATTTTCTTTCCAGTAATGTAATCAGCTGTTAAAGATTTAGTACAAGAGGCAAGCTCTTTTGGAGTCCCAGAAAAGACAACTTCGCCTCCACTATCACCAGCTTTTGGACCGATATCAACAATATAATCTGCACTTAGAATTGTATCCTCATCATGTTCAACTACAATTAAGGAATTTCCTAAATCTCTCATTTCTTTTAAAGTTGAAATTAGTTTATCATTATCTCTTTGGTGAAGACCGATACTAGGTTCATCAAGGACATATAAGACACCTGATAGTTTTGATCCAATTTGAGTTGCAAGTCTAATTCTTTGAGCTTCTCCACCAGAGAGAGTTGAAGCATTTCTTGCAAGAGTAAGATACTCAAGTCCTACATCAATTAAGAATTTTAATCTATTTTTAATTTCACTGATAATTAGTCTAGAAATTTCTTCTTCCATCTTAGTTAATTTTAAAGTATCAAAAAATTCATAAGCCTTATTTAAAGATAGTGAACAAAGCTCATAAATATTTAGTCCGCCAACTTTGATTGAAAGAACTTGTTCTGATAGTCTTGCACCATGACATAAAGTACAAGTAGTTTCAGACATAAATGAACCATAATAAGATTTCATAAATTCACTTTTTGTTGTGTAATATAATCTATCGATTCTTGCCTTGAGTCCCTCAGTAACAAGTTTATTTAACTTAGATTCATTTCTTGAAGTCATGACATATCTAACCGGTTCTTTTGGTCCATAAATAACAATTTCTTTTTGTTCTTTTGTAAGGTTTTTATATGGCACTTTTGTAGGGATCTTGTATTTAGATAAAACAGCATAAAAATCATTCCATTCAATTGTCTCATGATTGTGTTTTGGTAAACATCCAATTGCACCTTCATCAATACTAAGTTCTTCATCAGTAATCATTAAATTTGGATCGGCTTCTATCTTTACTCCAAGGCCTTTGCATTCAGGACAACATCCAAGTGGATTATTAAAAGAAAATAGTCTTGGTTCTAGTTTAGGAATAGAATAACCGCATTCTGGACATGACATATGTTCAGAAAATAAAGTCTCTTTGCCATTCACGACAACACTTACATAGCCATTTGCAAAATCTAAAGCAGAACGAAGAGCTTCAAATAAACGATCATTATTATCTTCACTAATCTTAAATTTATCAATACAAAAAGAAATAGTATGTTTGTTATTTTTTTCAAGTAGTGGAATAGATTCATATCTTTGAGTAGGTTTATCATCTATTTTGGCATTATAAAAGCCTGCTGCAAAATATTTCTTCAAAGTATCTACATGTGTACCTTTTTCGTGCCTTACAGCTGGTGCATAGATTTCAACTATCTCATTTTCTTTATTAGATTTTACAATATTAAATATCTTTTGAATTGAAGAAGCTTCAATTTTAATATTATGATGTGGACAATAAGCTATGCCAATTCTTCCATATAATAATCTTAAATAATCATATATTTCTGTTACTGTACCTACTGTTGAACGAGGATTATGACTTGTTGTTCTTTGATCAATACTAATTGCAGGAGATAATCCTTCAATTGAGTCAACATCAGGTTTAGTAAAGTCGCCTAAGAACATTCGTGCATAAGAAGAAAGAGATTCGACATATCTTCTTTGACCTTCAGCAAAAATAGTATCAAAAGCAAGGGTGGATTTTCCTGATCCACTAACTCCAGAAAAAACTACTAATTTGTTCTTTGGGAAAGAAACACTCAAGTTTTTTAAGTTATTCTCTCTAGCTCCGATGACTTTAATATCACTATTATTTCCCATACACTTAACCAAAACTATATTATACTCTTTTTTTAATTTTATTTTGGATATACAAGAGGGCTAACTAGGATAAATATTATATTAATCTAAATATGATAGAATTATGAAGATGAAGAAAAGCCCATTTAAATTAATTCATCGATTAATTATTATTATTGGTTCAGTTATAGGATTTCTTTTTCAGTCTTTATATATTACTCCGCTAGTATTATCTGTTACTATTTATGATGTGATATTTAAAGATCACATAAATGTTCTAGATGCTGATAGGTACAAACAAGATTTAAAAGAAGAAAGTATTTCTTCAACTAAGTATGAAATTATTTCAAATAGAAATCAAAAACTAATTGGATATAACTATTATAAAGAAGAAGTTAATCCAAAAGGGTTAGTTATAATCTCTCATGGTTTTGGTGGAGGCCATCTTAGTTATAGTGATATGATTTCTTATTTTGTTAATAAAAACTATTATTGCTTTGGATATGATGGAACAGGGACTGGAGAATCTGAACTTAATACTACTTATGGAATTCCTCAATTTGTAATTGATTTAGATTATGTTTTAAATTTTATTAAATCAAAAGCTGAACTGAATAATCTTCCTATTTATTTAGTTGGTCATAGCTGTGGTGGATATGCAGTAACAGCTATACTTAATCTTCATACTGACATCAAAGGAGTTGTGTCTCTTGCTGGTTTTAATGAGTCAATTGATTTAGTTGTTTCATCTGGAACAGAGATTGTTGGACCACTAGGAAGTTATTCTAAACCTTTTTTGAAAAGTCATGAAAAAAGATTGTTTGGAGATTATTCAAAACTAAAAGCAATGGATGGATTTGAAAAAACTACTACCAAAGTTTTTATTGTTCATAGTCAAGATGATAGAACTGTAGAAATAAAATACGGATATGATATCTACTATGAAAAATATAAAGATAATAATAGGTTCTATTTTAAGAAATTTCAAAATGCAGGACATATGGTACATCAAATAAAAAACGAAGATAACAAGTATGTATTAAACATTTCTTTATTAGATGAAGTATCAACTTTTTTCAATTTAGATTAATTATTTATTTAAATAAATAATTATAAATTTGATAAACTAATATTGGGAGATATGGAATTAAAATTAGTTGATGTATCAAAGTTTTATCAAACAGGGAAAAAGTCAGTTAAAGGATTAGAGAATATTAATCTAACTTTTACAACTGATTCTTCTTTTGTAGTTGTTACTGGTGAATCAGGATCTGGTAAGACGACTTTAATAAAACTATTAACTGGTATTGAAAACTACGATGATGGTGAAATATATTTTGATGACATTCCTATTTCAACTCTGTCTCCAAATAAAAGACAAGATATCTATAGTCAAAATATTTCATTTGTTTTTCAAGACTATAATTTAATTGAAGGTTTTACAGTTAAAGAAAATATAATGCTTGCTTTACTTAAAAAAGGAGTAGAGAAAAAAGAAGCAAGTAAGAAAGCTCTTGGCGCATTAGAGAAACTTAAAATAGAAAAATTACAAAAGAAAAAAGTAAGTAAACTTAGTGGGGGAGAAAAACAAAGAGTAGCTATAGCTAGAGCTTTGTCACTTGAAAGTAAAGTAATTATTTTTGATGAACCAACAGGAAACCTTGATAAAGAAACTAGTGAAATCTTAATTAATGTAATAAAAGAAACATGCAAAGATAAATTAATTATTTATGTAACTCATGAATATTCCCTTGTTCAAGATGCAGCAACAAGACATATTACTTTACAAGATGGACATGTAATAGAAGATAAAAGTTTTAAGAAAGAAAAAAATGATAATACTAAAGTTATAGATAAAGAAACTAAGTTTTCATTTAAATCTCTTTTATATATAACAAGACTATTTACTTTTAAAAGAATCGGAAGGCTGATTTTTAGTATCTTAGTTTTATTTGCGTCAGTTTTAACATCTTTTGGTGTATCTATTATTCTTGCAACTACTTTTACAAGTCCTGTAACTGGAATAGGTGAAAACACCTATTTGCAAGGAAATGTTATTAACGTAAAAAACAAGAATGATGTGGAAGTTGATAAACTTTCTTCAAATGCATATTACGATGTTAATTCATTAATCTTCAATAGTAATTTTTCTTTGTATTATAAAGATTTTGCTGATTCATTAACTGGAGATAGTAAAACTATTTCTGGAAAGTTAGCTAGTTCAGTAATTAACAATAATCCAATGAGTATTAATACATCACTTGATAAGGGGTTAGATTTAAGATATGGAGAAGAGAGCAAAGATCCAGATGCTATTTACTTAGTTTTAGATGAAAGCAGTGTAAGTAGCGTATTTAATAAGGCAGTAAAAGAAAGATACGAAGCTGCTATTGGCAAGGATGTCGTTCTTGCTTCACAAAGTACAAAAAGTTATTACTATGATAGTAAAAAATCTCTTGAAGATTATAAAACTTCATCAAACGGAAACATGGAAGAAGATTATTATTCTCTTTTAGGTCAATACGTAGCTAATAACTTAAAAGAAGCAAAAACATTTAAACTAGCTGGTATATACGTATATTCAAAAAACTATACTAACTATACTGAAGAATATATTTACGCACCTTCTTTTAATGTATTAAAAGACATTGGTGAACAATTAACATCTCATTTTGAAGTTAAAGATATAGACATTGTTTCAAAAGAGAAAGTATATATAACTCAACCAAGTTCAGGATCATATAATTTAGCTATAGCAACAAGTAATGGTAAATACTTAGTTAAACAAGGAAAAGAAGACCAATATAGTGGAATATATTATGAAAGTGAAATTGAACCTAGTATTATTTCTAAATTGAATTTTAATGAACTAAATACAATATATTTATCTGATTACTGGCAAGAAGCAGAACTAGATATCATAATAAATAATACTGTTTATAAAAAATCCCAATTAAGTAATATCAGATATGTTTCTAATGATTTAATAGATAACAAATATTATTTCTATACTATTGGTAATCCTTTAGCTAATATAATAAATAAGTCAAAGCAAAGTGGTAAGTTATATTATCAAAGTGAAAATGATGCTTATAGTGCAATGAATCAGTTAAAAGATAAGGCAGATATTTTTAAATATGATGCTAGAAAAGCTATCTCTTATGTCCCAACAAAAGGAAGTAATCTTGGTATTCCTGGTTCTGTTTTACAAGCTATACTATTCTTATTCTATGTAGCTGCACTTTTTGGAGGACTTGCTTTATTCCGTTTAATATTTAATAAACTATATTTTAGAAAAGCGTCTGATCAATTCGTTTTAAATTATATTGGATATAAGAGAAAAGATATTTTCTTTACTAATCTTATTCAATTTGAAGCTATTGCGATAATATCTAATATTATTATTTACTCATTCGTTTTTGCTCATCCATTTTTTGAAATACCAAAGCTGTTATTTTTTGCAGTACCATATTTCTTTATAGCAACCATCATTATTAATTTACTATTTATTTCTTATCTATCTATCCCATTTAGACATATAGGAGGAGGAAGAGTAAATGATTAATGTTAAGAATTTGACTAAAGTCTTTTATCCTAATTCTTCAAAAGAAGTAAAAGTACTAGATAATGTAAATCTTTCTTTACCTGATACTGGAATGATTTTCATTGTTGGTCAATCTGGAATTGGTAAATCAACAATATTAAATGCTCTAGGTGGACTAATTAACTATGAAGGAGAAATAACTTACGACAATGTTAAAGTTGATATTGAAAAATATCGAAAAGAGAATATTGGAGTTATCTTCCAAGACTTTTTACTTTTTGATGATGTATCTATTAAAGATAACATTTTAGTAGGACTTGAAAATGCCGGGATCAATTCTCAAAAAGAAGTTGATTATCGGGTTGCTAAACTTCTTGATGCAGTTAATCTTCATGTTAATGCTTTAAGAAAAGCAGGGGATTTATCTCTTGGTCAAAAGCAAAGAGTTGCAATAGCTAGGGCACTTGCTACTATGCCAAAGATTATTCTTGCTGATGAACCAACAGGGAATTTAGATAGTGCAAATGCATATAAGATAATGGATATCTTAAAGAGTTTATCTCGTAATCATTTAATTGTTTGCGTAACTCATAATCAAACACTTGTTAAGAAATATGCAGATTATGCCTTTTCAATTAATAATAAAAAGATTGAACAGTATAATATTGATAATATTCAAGAAGATAAAAACTTTGTTGATTCTAAAAAGATATATTCAAATAATTTAACTAAGTCAGATATTAAAGAAGGCAATCTCTTATTAAAAGTATATAGTGATGATTCAACTATTAAGGATGAAATTCAAATTATTAAAAGAGGAGATAAGATTTTAGTAGTTGGTGAAAATATTTCAGTTGCAAAACCTAGTGAAGTAGTTTTTGTTAATAAAGAAGAAGAGAAAGAAAAAATTATTGATGAAAAAAATGATCTGGATTTTGATAACATCAAATCTAAAAAGACACTTAAAGGATTATTTAAACATTACTTTTTAACTAATAAGTTAAAACAAAGTAATGCAAAAAAGAAGAGAAAGGTTAACTTTGTCTTTAATAACATCTCAAAGATTTTATTCTCAGCTATCATTTTTATTGTTGCTAATATTTTCTTTGCAACTGTAAGAGATATTAAACTTAGTATTGGAGATGTTTCAACAAAAAGCCAAGTATTATTAAATGCAAATAAAGCAGAAGAAGGAAAAGATTTTAGTATTCAAAGAGATACTATTCTTCAAATGATAAATAATCCGGAATCAGGAATAATAGAAGATAGTTTCTATAATCCTACATATGTATATGTTCAACAATCCAGTTCTTTATTAAGTGGTGTAGAAAATTTAGTTCCAAATTTAGTTGGTGGCTACTTAGGAGCGAGTATTATTACTAATGTTAATGATGTTCATTCTTTTACATCTCTTTTTGACCAATTTGTTCCAAATAAAAATATTTATTTTTATTCGTTTGAAAAAGCAAAAAAAGATGGCCTTTGTCCAGAACTTGAAAAATATGATATAAGTGATAATGAAGTACTATTAAATAAATCACTTGCAAGTGCACTTAGTAGTAAAGAGGCAAGCGAGTTTATTAATAAAGAAATTAGTATTTCCTTAAATTCTGATACATCTTACTTTCTTGCTCCATTAAATTTAAAGATTAAAGCAATAGTTGATACCCCATATAATGTTTGCTTTATTAAAAATGACCTTGCTAATTTAATTACTTTTAATGATTTATATAAAGATTCATATCAAATCTATCCTAATTTAAAAGATGTAACTTTTGTTGATTATGAAGAAATAAAAAATAATCCTGATTATACTTTTACTAATAGCAATATAACTGATGAAACAATTACCACAATTATTGGTAAAGAAACTAATAAATCATTTATGTTATTTTCTAAAAGCATGTTTGATGAAATCGCCTTTGAACAAGAAATAACTGAAAGTGAAATTAAATTATTAAAGAATAGAACAAGGACATATTTTACTACTAGTGATTTAAAAGTTACTTATAATCCTCAGCCAGAAAAGAAAGTTATATGTTTTAAAGATAGATCAATTAATTATGCGCCAAGTGAAGAAGGAGTAAGTGAAAAAATTAACGCAGCGAAGAATAAAAAAGAAGATTCTAAATCAGCTTTTGGTTTTAACTATATTAAGAGTCAGATAATTAATAATTCATCTAACATTCTTCCAAGTAATATTAATGATATGTTATCTAATGATGAGAAAGAAGAATTTAATAAAGGAAATTATATTATTGTTCCTAATAAAATGCTTTCTACTTTCGGATTTGATATTTCTTCTTATAACTCACTTCCATTTACTGATAGATTTTCTTTAAGTACTAGTACATCTAATAATGCCAAAGTTTATAAAACATATGAAGGAGAAATTGATGATAAAGTTTATATTTCTTCAACTGGTTTTAATTATTTGAAACTTGCATGTGTTTATAATGGACACATACCTTTATCATATGATCTTGTCAGTTCATATTCTGATAAAGCGAGCGTATATAAAGAATTCATTGATCAAATAAAGCCAATTGAAAAAAGAATAGAAATTCGTGAATATACTGGAAACCCATCAACCTTGCTAAATACTTCTTTCTTATCTAACGATGTTAATAAGACAAAAGAATTCTTTGATGAATATAAATATGGTGAAGAAGATTTACAAGGTTATTTAATTAGTGATGTCCGTTCTTCATTTTTAAAAGAAGCAGGGCTAGTAAATTCACTAGATGTTTTAATAACTCTTGGAGTATTTACTCTTGTTTATTTCATCACTTTATTTACTAATGGATATTCAAAAGCAAATTATGAAAAGTATTATTACGGGGTATTAAGAAACATTGGTAAAACAAGGAAAGAAGTAAATCTTGAAAATATTTATTCTTTCTTATTTGAATTTGCTTTATTTTCTTTATTACCTATTTTATTAGTTACTATGTACTTATCAATTTTTAATCTATTCTTTATGGGATTATATATATTTATTTTCTTAATAGGAATATTAATAATCAGTTTTGTTTGTGAGCTAGTGCCGTCATTTATAATGCTAGCACGAACTCCAAATGGAATTATTAGGTCTTTAAATTAATGTTATTTTTGATTAATAATTAAAGGAACCACGACTGGTTCTCTTCCACATTCTCTTTGTAAGAACTGAGATGTTGCACCTCTTAATATTGATTTAATTTCCTGGACAGATAATTTCTTTTCTTTGATTTTTTCACAAAGAACTTTATTTACAAATTGACCAGTCTTTTCTTCAAGTGCTTTTTTATTATTTGAAATAAAACCTCTTGATTCAACTATTGGAGAAGAGATTACTTCTCCTGTAGTTAGGTTGATTATTGCAATAACTCCAACTACACCTTCATTAATTAAAGTGATTCGATCTTTCATAATGGTATTAGTTAAACCAATTGTATTCTTTCCATCAATATACACTGAATCAACTGGGAAAGAAGTACCACGTGTTACTTTATGATTAAATAGTTTTAAGACGTCACCGTTTTGACATACAAAAGTATTTTCACTTGGCATTCCACAATCAACAGCAATTGCAGCATGGAGTTTAAGCATTCTATATTCACCATGTATTGGCATGAAATATTTTGGTCTGATAAGTTTTTGAAGTAATCTCATTTCTTGTCTAGAAGCATGACCAGAAGCATGAATTCTATTTTTAGATGAATTAGTAACAACTGAAGCTCCAAGACGAGTAAATGCATTAATCATAGGATTAACTGCACTAGAGTTACCAGGAATTACAGATGATGAGAAAACAACTGTATCACCAGGAATAATAGTTATATCTTTATGTTCACCTCGAGATATTTTAGAAAGGACTGCTAAAGGTTCACCTTGGTTACCAGTACATAAAATTGTAACTTCATTAGGAGGAACGTTTGTAAATGAAGAACCATCTAAAATATAATCGTCAGAAACTTTTATATATCCATAGTCTCTACTAGCTTGAATATTGTTTTCCATTGATCGACCAAAGATAACTATTTTTCTTTTATTTTTTACACTTGTATTAATAATCTGTGCAAGACGTGAAATGTTAGAAGAGAATGTAGAAATAATAATTCTTCCACTTGCTTCAGAAAAGACATCTTCAATACCATTGATAACATCTCTTTCACTTGGAGTATATCCTTCTTTTTCAGCATTGGTTGAGTCAGCTAGAAGAAGGTCAACACCTGCATCTCCAAAACCAACAACTTTTTGGAAATCAAAATCTTTATCAACAGGAGTTAAATCAATTTTAAAATCACCACTTTCAATAATCGTTCCTTGTGGTGTTTCTATATGGATTCCAAAAGAGTCTGGAATAGAGTGAGTAACATGAAAAAACTTAAGAGAAAAATCTCCAAGCTTTATTTTGGTTTGTTCTTGGTATTCTGAAATATTTGGTTCATAATTAACCTTATTTAATTTTAATTTATTCTTGATTAAGGCAACAGCAATTCTTGGTGCATATACAATAGGGATTTTAAATTCATTTAATAAATAAGGGATACCACCAATATGGTCTTCATGTCCGTGAGTAATTATTAATGCTTTTATCTTTTCAGCATTTTCTTTTAAATGTGAAAAGTCAGGAATAATATAATCAATTCCAGGCATAGAAGCATTTGGAAATAAAACACCACAATCAATAATAATGATTGAGGAAGAATCTTCGATGCAGTACATGTTCTTGCCGACTTCTCCAAGACCACCAAGGGCGTAAATAAATACTGGAGATGACAAGTCTAACTTTTCTTTGTCCATAAGCAAAAATAATTAACTTGCGTTTAAATTAGGATGCTAATATTCTAATAGATATATATTCCTTTTGCAAGAAAAAAATTTTAATTAGATTGTTTTTTATTTGAACTAATTTTTGCTTTATTTGATTTCTTTTTTTGACAAATTAATATAAGTTAAGAATTTAATTTTAAAGTTACCATCAGTGATAGAAGCACTTTCTTCAATTAGAGAAAAGTTTTTATTCTCATCTAAGTTGTTGAAAAAGACTTCTGCTTGTCCATCAGCCTCAACTTTAGTTAATAAGACCTTATCGACATAGTCTAAAGTTTGATTATAAATCGATGCTCCACCAATAATATATACATCTTCTTTTTGAGATTTTTCCTTTATAAAAAGCAAGAATTCATCGAAAGAATGGATATTAATTACACCTTCATAGTTATGTGTAGGATCTGATGATAAGACGACATTTGTTCTATTAGGTAGGGGTTTGCTCTTAGGAAAAGAAAGTAGGGTATTCTCGCCCATACATACGATATGGTTAAGTGTCGTTTTTCTAAAAAACTCCATATCTTTAGGCAAAGAAAACAACAAACCATTTTTCTTTCCTATCCCAAAGTGTTTGTCACAGTTTAATATTGAAATAATCATTTTAAAATCTTTTAAATAGCAACTGGAATTTTTTTGTCTAGTGGTTCAAATTCATAATCAACTAGCTCAAAAGAATCAGTTTTAAAGTCATAAAAATTTTTTATTTTTTTATCCATAATTAGCTTTGGAGCCTTATGTTGTTTCTTTTTAATAACTTCTTTTACTATGTCAACATGCCTATCATAAATATGGGCATCTGCAATTACATGGACAAGTTCTCCAACCTCTAAATCGGATACTTGTGCAAACATCATAAGTAGTAAAGAGTATTGTAAAACATTCCAGTTATTAGCAGTTAACATATCATTACTTCGTTGATTTAAAATACCATTTAATGTCTTTCCACTAACATTAAAAGTCATTGAATATGCACAAGGATATAGGTGCATTTCATGTAAGTCTTCGAAGTTATAAATGTTAGTCATAATACGTCTTGATTGAGGATTATTTTTTAAGTCAAAAAGGACTCTATCCACTTGATCAAATTCACCTTCTGGATATTTTGCTTTTTTACCAAGTTGATATCCATACGCTTTTCCAATAGAACCAGATTCATCAGCCCAACTATCCCAAATATGAGAATGAAGATCATGAATGTTATTTGACTTTTTTTGCCATATCCAAAGAATCTCATCGAGGCAATTTTTAAATGCTGTTTTTCTAATAGTAAGAATAGGTAATTCTTCTTTTAAATTATATCTATTAACAACACCAAATTTTTTAACAGTATGGGCTGGAGTTCCATCTTCCCACTTTGGCCTAACATTTAATTTAGTATCCCAAAATCCATTCTTCAAAATATCATTCATATTATCTACAAAAATCTCATCTGCTTTTGACATAGTTAGTCCTCCTTTTCACAACATATATTATATTAAAAAACGGCTTATTTTTTATCACCAAATTATCTATAAAATATAGTTAGATTTTATTTTGATTACTTGCTATCTTTTTGAACTTGAATTAAGTTTTCAGATTTCCAAATAGTATTACTTACTAGATATGATAAAAGTGATAATCCAATTGCAAAAGTTCTAATAATAAGAGAACCAAAAATATAAGCTGGATAATTATCTAACATATTTGAAGATAAGATTGAATGTGAACTAAATAGCAAAGCAAATCCAGTATAAATAAATGGATTAATAATATTTGTTATAACAAGAGCAATAACTAAAATTAAATATTTATTAACTTTCTTCTTTTCAAGTATAGGATAGATCTTAAATACAATAACAAATGCAATGAGTGTTGCAAGAGTACTAACTAAGTAGAGTAGTAAAGTAAGTAATACTTCAATAAACTTCTTTTCTTTAAATGGATAGTAGAATGCAATTTCTGCAAAGAATTGAATAAATGCACTAAGAGTAATTGCAACAAGAGCAGATACAAGCATTTGTTTAGAATCTTTTAAAGAATAATCAAATGCACGTATCATAATGGTTAAAACAAAAAGAGGATATAAAAATTGATTTAATCCAAATACAAAATATGAATTATCAGTGAAAGTTATTGGATATATATATGAATTAAATATATTTGCATTAATTGCAGCACCAATTGCAAAAGTAATTAAAAAGAAAACATCCATTTTCTTTCTTAATAAAGTAAAGGCAACAAATAATAAGATTCCAAATATTAACGTAAATGAAAAATTCACAATTTTATTATAGCAAAGAAAGGAATATTAATTTATAAAAAAGAAGATTATTTATTAATACTAGATATAATTTCATTAGAAATTGTATCTAGAGTAGTCAAATCGTTTTTCTTTAATGAAGAAGTAATAGTAAGTTCACTAGGGGTGAAAGATAAAGTAGAATTAGTAGATAATTTTTCTTTTATCAGTTTTCCAACAACAGGAGCCCACGAACCATTTCCAATAATAGTAAAAGTACGATTTGATAAATTCATCCTCATAATATCATCTAAATATGAAAGCATACTTGGGAAAATAGTCATATTATATGTTGGTGCAATTAAAACAATATTAGAAACTCTAAATGATTCACCAACAAGTTTGGCCATACTAGTTCTAGATGTATCATATACTTTCAATTGTTTTATTCCTTTTTCAGATAATTTATTTGCTAAAACTCTAGCAACTTCATTATTATCTCCATACATTGATGCAAAAAGAATAATAACATTTTTATCTTCAGGAGTATAAGTAGACCACTTAATATATTTATCAAGAATGTAACTTATTTCTTCTCCTTTCCAAAGTAATCCGTGTAAAGGAAGAATAAGTTTGATTTTACCTGGATCTAGTTTTTTAAATGCAGCTTGAACTTGAACTCCGTATTTACCAACTATGTTGGTATAGTATTCTCTTGCAGAAGAAAGGAATTCTTTATCATAATCAACATCACTTGAATATAAATTCCCATCAAGAGTATTAAAAGAACCAAAAGCATCTGCAGAAAATAAAGTTCCTGTATCGATATCAAATGACATCATAACTTCAGGCCAGTGGACCATCGGAGTGAAAACAAATTGTAAAGTATGATGTCCAAGTTTAAGTTTGTCACCTTCTTTAACTACTTTCTTGTTTCTTTCTATATTCAAAGTTGGGAAAAAGTTCTTCATAAATTCAAATACTTTTTCATTAGATACAATTTTTACATCTGGATATCTAAGTAATACTTCTTTAATGTTATAGCAGTGATCTGGTTCCATATGATGGACAACTAGATAATCTAACTTTCTTTTACCAAGGACATGTTCAACATTTTCTAAAAATAATCTTGACACATCTTGATCAGCAGTATCAAATAGACATGTTTTATCATCTAAAATAATATATGAATTATAAGATACTCCATGATTAATATTTAAAGTTGATTCAAATAAATCAATTTTATAATCATCACAACCTACATAAAATAAATCTTTAGATATTTTTCTAGTACAATACATAAGACTAACTCCTACTAAAATAGTATATCAAAACATGATTTATTTTATATAAAGAATAAATCATATACTTAATATTGTTGATTTAAAAAGTAAATGCAACACCTATTTAAATAGCTCTTATTGATTTAATACAATATTTAATCTATATTAGGTATTTTAAGCGAGATAAAAGCGAAAAAGGTTACAAAACAAGCACTAAAAACTATGAAAAAGGTTACAAAATAAGCCCAAAGTAATACGAAAAAGGTTACAAAAAAGTGAAAAAGGTAAATTTACAATATATCAAATTAAGTAATATGCTTTGGTGGAAAAAAGAAAATCAAATTACCTCATGGATTAAAGAAGGCAAACAAGCTCTTCTTGTTACTGGTGCAAGACAGGTTGGAAAAACTTTTTTATAGAAGAATGTTTAAAGAAGGTTAGCTTGACTTTGTAATAGAGTTTAATGGGAAGGATACTCCAATAGAAGTTAAAAGTAGCTCTAATTATAAACATCACCAATTATTCTTCCTAATCAAGATAAAATAGATTTATCTAACTTATAAAGATTACACTTAATTGAATAAACAATCACATAAATATAAGATAATATATTGTAGTAGGTATTTAATTTGGAAAAAATATATAAGGTCCTTATTGGAAGAAATGTATCATCACTTGATAGACTTTTCTCATATGTATATGAAGGAGAAGATATTTTAGTTGGTGAAAGAGTTCTTCTTCCTTTTGGAAAAAATAAAGAAGAAGTAGGTTTTGTTTTAGAAATTGAAGAAGTAAATTCAATTGAAGAATATGAAAAAAATAGCGATATAAAACTTGCAAAAATCAAAAGCAAGATTGATACTCAGCCTCTTCTTGATGATAATTTAATTACTCTTTCAAAAAAGATTTCAGCATATTATAAATGTGAACTAATTAGTGTTATTTCTGCTTTTCTACCTTCTGCTTTAAAACCCAAAAAAGGTTCATTAAATATTTCAACTACTCCAAGTTATGTAGACTATGTTTTAGCAAAAGAAACTGATTTATCTAAGTATGATTTAACTAAAAGAGATATAGCATTATTTAACAAAACTAAAGCAAATAAATTAGGTATAAAAAAGAGTCAGTTAAATAAGAATATTTTATCAAGGCTTTTAACTTTAGACCTTGTTGAAATTAAACAAGTTCCAAGAAATAAAGTTAGTGAAATAGAATCAACAAATTTACAAGAATTTGAACTTACAAATAAACAACAAGAAGTATATGATTCTATTATAAGTGGGAAAGAAAAAGAATACTTAATTGAAGGAGTAACTGGTAGTGGAAAAACAGAAATTTATATAAGGATTATTCAGCACTACTTAAAAGAAGATAAAGGTGCGATTATCTTAGTTCCAGAGATAGCATTAACTGATAATTTATACTTACTTTTAACAAATTATTTTAAAGAGAATATAGCAATATTAAATTCTTCTTTATCTAACATAAAAAAATATGAAGAATATAACAAGATTGCAAGTGGAGAAACGAAAATTGTTTTAGGAACAAGAAGTGCAATATTTGCACCTGTAAAAAATTTATCTACAATAATTATTGATGAAGAACATTCAACAAGTTACAAGCAAGACTCTTCACCTTTTTATGATGCTAGAACAGTTGCAAGATTTAGAAGTGAAATTGAAGGATGTAAAGTGATTTATGGAAGTGCAACACCACAAATATTAACAAAAGCAAAAGCTGAAAAAGGCTTAATTAAACATCTTGTTTTGAAAGAAAGATTTTATGAAAATCAAAATAAAATCCATTTAATTGATTTATCTAAAGCAGAAAATTTTGATTTAAAAATTTCTTCTTTTTTTACTGCAGAAGTAATTGATGCAATCAAAAAAAGAATTGAAAAGAAAGAACAAACAATGATTTTAATAAATAGAAGAGGTTATTCTCCTATCTATATTTGTCGGGATTGCCATCTTGTTGCAAAATGTGAAAATTGTAATATTCCACTTGTATATCACAAGAAAGATGACACCCTTAGATGTCATTATTGTGGATATAAAATTAGTAAGGCTGAACATAAATGTATTTGCGGTTCACACGTCTTTACTTCTCTTGGGTACGGGACTGAAAGAGCATATGAAGAAATCAGATTTTTATTTCCACAAGCAAATATATATAGACTTGATTCTGATAACTCATCTAATAGAAATAGACACGAAGTTTTATATACTTTTAAACAAGGAGAAGCAGATATTCTTATCGGTACTCAAATCATTGCAAAAGGACATGATTTTCCAAAAGTCACATGTGCAGTTATTGTAGATGCTGATAATCTTTTAAGGCTTCCTACCTACCTTGCAAATGAAGAAACTTTTGATTTAATTTCTCAGTTTGTTGGTCGAGCAGGAAGGAATAATAAAGAGACTGATATTTATATTCAAACATACTTAAAAGATAACAAGATTATTGACTATGCAAGTAAGCAAGATTACTCATCTTTTTATACATATGAAATGGAAGAAAGAAAAAAGTATTTATATCCTCCATATGTCTACTTAGTTCAACTAACTTTATCAAGTGTAAATGAAAAAAAATTAACAGAAGTTTCTCTTGATATTAAAAACCTTTTAATTGTTTCTGCCAATAATAAAAGAATAAATATTTACGGTCCGTATTTACCATATGTAAGCAAGATTAATTATAGGTATTATCGTCAGTTTTTGATAAAATATAAATCGCTTGAAGAGATGTCTCCAATTCTTGATTCTATTAAAGAAATTAAATCAAAAATTAGTGATGTTTCTATCTCAATAAATGTAGATCCAGGGAGTGAATAAAAATGGTAATTGTAACAATTAAAGGAATGGATGTTTATCACATCATGAAGAAGACAAAAGAGCTTCATCCTGCTTTAGTGTCTTTATATAATCTTAAGAATGAAGAAGACTTAATTTTTTATGCACAAGAAGGTTATGTTACTCATAATGGAGTTGATCAAACATCATTTGTTTTATTCGTATATATTGATGCTGATAAAGAATATAAAGGTAAAGAAAAAGAAGTGACTAGAAAAATAAAACAGATACTTTCAGATACTGCAATTCATTTCTATTTTAGGTTTACATATAAAGATAAAGATGAAGAACTTCTTCTTAAAGATGACTCATATCCTTTATATATGAAAGATGATAACATGGTTAAAGTTGATTCAGATCATGACCACGATGAAGAACCATTTATGGGAGATGTAATTGGAGAATATGAAAAATATATTGATGAAAATCCAAATGCATCACCTGAAGAATTATATAAAGCTTTAATGAATATTAAAAATAAGAAGTAATCTTTTATGCGTCTGGTCCTGAAATAAGTCCACAATCAATTACTTCATACTGTTTATAGTTAAAAGATATTTCTAATATAGAGTTTTTTCCAATATAATTATTTCCATGGTATTTTAAATAGATATAGTCTTTTTCAATTTTAGATTCAAGAAGTGAATAATTATCTGCTTCTTCACCATTTATTTTTAAATTGGAAATATTATGGAAAACTATTTTAAATAATTTTCCATTAATATTATCTATATGATCGTGTTCTATTTCACTTAATTCAACAATAGAAATAACTTGTAAGCAAATAGTTGTTTCACCACCAAGAATATATCTAATAAAACTACAATCATTAATAACTTTCAAGTTATTATAAAAATCTTCTTTATTCATTTACAGAAGTATCATCTTCCATTTCTTCAACTGCAAAATCAACCACTTCTTTTCTTTTTGGCTTTTCTTTATCGACTTTATATAAGAATAAATAATAAAAAGAAAAAAGAAGAACAGCAATAGTTAATATCCAAAACAAGGTGAGAATATTTTTATCACTTGGAGTAGGACCTACTTTTTCTACTTCACTACCTCTATAGGTGGTATCACCAAATAAAGTTAAACCTTTAGAAAGGGTAACACTCATTCCAATTGAAAAATAAAGTCCAATAATACTCATGAAAAAACTAAAACCGACTATTATATAGTCATGAATAGTAAACTTTGAAAACCTATTTTTAAAGAATTCTTTCATATTTATAAACTAGCATTGTAATAAATGGCTTGAACATCTTCAATATCATTTAATGCTTCAATTAATCTTTCTAATTTTCCTTTATCTTCATCATTTAAAGAAACATTCATTTGAGGAATGTAAGTTACTTCTGCTTGAGTAAATTCATTAATACCAAAATCAGAAGTGATTTGTTCAAGACATTTATTAAATGATTCAGGAGAAACTTGGATTTCAATATTTCCTTCATCTAAATCCACATTTAATACATCAATATCATTTAGAATTAAAGCTTCTTCAATTTCTTCCTTACTCTTTGTTGTATCAAAAGAAATAAGACCCGTATATGTAAAATTAAAAGCTGCGCATCCGCTATTACCGATATTTCCACCATGATGAGTAAAAGCTGCTCTTACTCCAGCAAATGCTCTTTTTTCATTATCAGTTAAAGTATCTACCATAATAGCTACTCCACCAGGTCCGAAGCCTTCATATCTTCCTGATACAAAATCAGTGGAATCTTTACTTTTTGCTTTAGCAACAGCTCTATCAATTACTTCTCTTGTAACATGCTGAGCTTTCCATTTTTCAATTGCTGAACGTAAAGCTAAATTATCTTTAGGGTCAGGAACACCAGATTTAGCAGCAAGATAAATTTCCTTGCTTGCTCTATTATACAGTGCTGATTTTGCAGCGTTTGTTTGGGCCATTTTTTTGGCTCGTACTTCGTGTGCTCTACCCATAATTTACCTCTTTTATCTAGTATATTATAAACTTTTCTTTATAAGAAGGTGAATAAAATGATACAAAACTAATTTTGAAGTTACTACTGACAAAATATAAATTAGTTTTCTTTATTCTCTATTGAACTGTCAGTTATTTCTTGGGTTTTGGAATTATCTAAAACCTCTTTTGGTTTAATAAATCCGACAAGAACTAAAATAAATGTTATTACTGCTCTAGCAGCTAAACCCATAGCATGAGTATCTGGAGCAAACCAATATCTTAAAGTAGTATCCCTTTGACCGTATAAATCAGTTAGATTAAGACCTGCTAATAGGAAATATACAAGTGAAAACAATAAATCAAATCTATACCATTTTATTTAAAGCTTTTTCTATATATAGGATAAACTATTAAGAAGGAACCATATAGAGCAAATATACCCCAAGAAGAACCCCCTCTATAAGTAGTATTAGGAGATACTCTATTGTATTGATATTGAATGTTTGTTAAAACTTCAGATAGAGGAGAAATAATACCAATAAAAAATAAAATAATGATTTTATATCTACCAACTATAGGAGTTAAGATTGAACTAATACATAGAAGACCTATTGAATTTGCTATAAGATGAAAAAGGTTTGCATGACTTAGTATTGCAGTGAAATAACGATAGAATGCAACATTTTCACCCGTATATAATGGCACAGTGGTTGCTAAGAAGATTTCATCACTATTATGAATTAAAATATATACAATTACAAATAATAAAACTAAGCATAAACATGAAATGTTTTGGTAACACCATTTTTTAATTCTATTTAATATTACTTTTAATTTATTCTTACTTTCCATATGACCTAATTTATATCACAATCAGTTAAATAACTTCAATAAAGTTATTATTCGTTTATTTCCTTAAGTATTTCATCAATAGCAATAAATGTTTTAATAGCATCATCAAAGTCTTGCTTTTTAGATGTAAATAAAAGTCTTTTGTGTAAGTTTTCATACTCACTTTTAGCTTTTATAAAATCTTCTTCCCAACTTTTAAAATTAAATTCACCAAGTGGATTATATTCTTTAGGAATATTTCTTTTTTGTAAATAAAACGAATCAGTTTGTTTTGTTAATCTAATGATTTTTTTCAACTCATCCTTGTTTGATAAAAAATTTTTAATCTCTTTCATGTCAAACAATTTTTTAACATCATATATATGTCTTGCTTTATTTATTATGCTTCCACAGATTGAGTGCCTTTTAACAGCCATCACTTTGTCAATAAATGTTCTTTCAATATTTAAAACATTTAATTCAATTGGCACTAACCCAAATTCATTGATATCTTCTGTCCTCCCAATTTTTTCAAGATATTCATGAATATATGTTTTAACTATTTTCTTAGAATAAGGTTCAGGTTTAACCGAGGATCCTATTTCTAGTTTAACCCGTTTGTTTCTATCATTAAGCCAAAACCAAATACTTTTGTTTCTTCTGTTTCTTTCATTTTCAATTTTTTCGCTTTCAAAACCATATGTCATTATTTTTTCAATGGACTTGAGGTTTCTTTCAATTTCTTTATCACTTTTTCCATCAGTGTTCATATATGTTAAATCAATATCTTCAGAAAACCTTTCTATAGAACTTGAAAAACATTTACTAAGAGATGTCCCACCTTTAAAAACACAGTCATTACTATATTCAGATTTTGAAAGAAATAACAAAGACTGAACTATATAATAGTCTCTTTCAACTGCGTCTACAGGTATATTCTTTTCGTCTGAAGTTAGTTTAATTAAAATTGAAAACTTCTCTTTCTTGTCGTGCAGATTCATATAGATCTCTCATTTTTGGAATTGAATAAGTTGAAAAAGATGATAAGTATCTATTCAACTTATTGGATATATGGTAGTACTCTAATGCTTCATATAAAAAAGCTATTACCCATTTTGGATACTTAATTTCTTTTTGAACTACTTCAAATACTTTTTCATCATATCCATTTAAAAGCCTTTCTATTTCTTTAACGAAAATGTTTGTATTTAAATCTTGTATATGTTTATAGTTATATAAAAGTTCAAGAATATAAATCATGGATTTAGTTTTTTGATTGTAATGCAAGTTATATTTTTTAATTTTAACATTACCAATATTCTTTTCTTTTTCATCAATAGATGAAGAATAAACTTCGAATAGTTTTGCAATTTGAGTTGTTATTCCAAAATAGTTATACATCTCATAGCCGATAACTACTCCGTTTTCATTTTTAGTATATAGTTTAACTATTTCACTTTCTGAAGGAAGTATCTTTCCATAACTAGTATCTTCAGGTATACAGTAGATACCTTTGGATATTCTTTCTATTTTTCCAGAAAGGCAAAGTCTACTTATAAGTTTAGCAAAAGCAGTTTCACTCATATCACTAGAAAATCTATCACGATAAAGCTCACTAGCCATAATTAATTGGTTAGGTGAATATTTCTTAATCTCTGATAATACTTTTTTACTTATTTTACCCATAATTAAATTCTAAATATATTATTATTTCTATGTAGTATTTTGTCAAGTAAATTTTATAAAAACTTGACATTTTATTCAAAATTCACATAAATATTTTGTTAGCTTTGCTATTAGTGATTATTATTGAAAAATGCTTTTGTTAAACGAATCACTTTTTATTTACTCTAAAGTATCTAGCCTTATTTGTAGTACCTATTTTAGAAATCTTGTTTTCAGATATTAGATTAGATAAAACTCTTTCAATTGTTGAAATTGAAATATCTGGTAATAGTTCTTTAATTTGTTTTTTAGAAATTGTAATTATAGAAGAAAGAACAACTTTTTCAATCCTTTTATCACTAGTAATAATTCCTTCAATAGCATTACTGCCTTTCTTTAACAGATTGAATAATTGCTATTTTTTGAAGATTAGTAAAAATATTTGGATACTCTTTTTTTCTTTGCTCTTCTTCTTTTTTTATAGAATAAATAATACTAGTCAATGTTAAAAAATTAGAAGGAACTTTTAAGTCTTTAAGGAATGAATAATCAAAGTTTCTCATATCAGTTATTTAATTTTCTATCTGCACTAATAATATTATAAATGATGCAAATTTTCAAGTAAAAGTGCAGATAATTTGCATCAAAATATATTAAATTAATGCATTACTATACAACAGTATTGATAATTATCTAAATTGAGAATCATAATCTAATAATGGACTGTAATAAATATATATTCTTTGGTACTTTTTTAATTTCTTGTCATAATATTTCTTTGTAATAAACATATTATTAATGGAGGAATAAATATGACATATGCTTATATTAGAGTCTCAACAAAGAATCAAAATATTGATAGACAATATGAAGAGATTAAAGAATTGGATATAGATGAAAGATTCATCTATATTGATAAAGAATCAGGAAAAGATTTTGATAGGACTAACTATCAACGATTAATTAGAAGATTAAAAAGAGATGATCTGTTAATAGTTAAATCAATTGATAGACTAGGAAGAAACTATCATATGATTTTAGAAGAATGGTCTAGAATTACTAAGAAAATTGGTGCAGATATAAAAGTTCTTGATATGCCTTTACTTGATACAAGAATTAAAGGTAAAAACTTAGTAGGGAAGTTTATTTCAGATATTGTTTTACAAGTTCTTTCTTTTGTTGCAGAAAATGAAAGAAATAATATTAAAGAAAGGCAATTAGAAGGAATCAGGATTGCAAAAGAAAAAGGTGTCAAATTCGGTAGACCAAAAAAGGAATTGCCATCTAACACCTTTATTACTTTAAAGAAATATTTTAGTAACAATATTAATAGTAAAGAAGCTATTAATATAATTGGAATATCTCGTAGTTCTTTCTTTAGATTAGTTAGTGAGTATAGGATGAAAAGAATTAGAGCAAATATTTTAACCCACCAACAAGGGTAGCCTTTGATGCTTTCTCATAACTACTTGCAGCATTTAATTTTTCGTTAAAGGAAGCTTTAAGGATGTTATCTAAGGTCACATTGTAACCAATGTAATCTCCATCAGTTGGAGCATACGATAATTTTGTTTTGCAAATAATTTCTTTTAATTCATCCCCATCATAAGTAATATTAAACTTAGATTTACGGATAGTATTTTCAGCACTATCAAAATAGTTGTTGGCTTTAATTACTCCTTCTTCATTATTAGAGTTTACATAAGCTAATATCTTGTTTTGAATGTTATAAGTTTCAGCGTTACTTAAAAATAGGGTATATGTAGTCTTAGTATCTTTTTTCTCTTCTTTAATGCAATCCACATCTGAAATATTAAGTTTAAAATTGTTAGTTAAATATTCATATTGAGAATTAGCTGTAATGTTAGAGACTGTGCCAACATCTTCGTTTGCTAAAGTTTTTACTTTAACTTTATGAACAGTATTGTCAGTTAAATTACCAATGATGTATTTAAAGTTTTCTTTTCCATCTTCTTCTGTATGAGTTTTATATTTATAAGAGTGATTAAAAGCATCACCATTTTTATACATTAATGCAGTATATGAATCCTTAATCGCAAGTTTATTCCATGCAGGATCAAGTTCGTTTTTTGCTTCGATTCCTAGTGAATAAGTGTTATTAGCTTTATATGCATCAATACTACTATTAATTTTGTTAATAATAGGAGTAATTTCACTTTCTTTTATTTTAATATTTGAATCGTCTGGAATAGAAATATCAGAAGAGGCAAGTTTTTGAGAATAAGTTAGAGTAAATCCTGCATTACCTTGTTTACCTTTAATAGCAAACGGGAATTTTAGATTGAAGGAGAAAGAAAATCCTTCAAGAGATGAATAGTCACTGTTCATATTGAAATTTAAATCAATACCATTTGCAAGATTATCAAACTCAGCACCTTTAATTTTAATCTTAGGTCCCATACTACCAATAAGAGAAAGAACAGGCTCTAAATATTTGTTTTCTGAACTTAGTTTAACTCTTGATTTATATTTATATCCTGATTTATCATTTGTTTCAACGCTTGATATATCAGAATCCTGTAATGAATCCATGAATTTTTCAAAAGGAAGATTAAGTAAATCTACATCAATATCATTTTGAGCAACAGAGCTCTTTTTAAATTCACCTTCGTCATTATACTTTAAAGCAATCTTACTATCACCTTTGCAAATAATGTATTTAGTTGAATCAAAAAGTAAATCTCCACTTGTTGTACGTTTAAAGTTTAACGTATTATCACTTGTTTTTTTCCTAAACTGGCAGTTGTAGTTACCAGTTAGTGTTTTACTTAAACCAGCAAAAGAAGCATCGGCAACTAGTTGTAAATTAAAATCATATCCCTGACTATCAACTGTCGTTGAAGATCTTTGTCGTGCCTTAACTAATTGTGCTGCAGTAGGCAACACTTCTTTTTTACTGGTCTCAGCTGTCTCACCATTTGAACAGGCTGCAAAAGAAGTAAGAGCAAATAATGCGGTTAATAATAAAGTTTTTTTCATTTCATTTCCCTCCTATATAAAACTTATTAAAATGAATTTCTTCGATTTGATATCAACACTGGTATAAAAGAAAATATAGATAAAAAGGCTGAAACTGCAATAGCAAGTACAGTCACTGCAACTCCAGCTAAGAAGCCAAGAACTGCAAAAAGTATTTTCATACCTATAAGCCAAGCAAAACCTTCTAAATCCCAAGAAAAAATTAACCCAGGAAATTTAATAGTCCAACTTGATATTTCTAAAAACACATCACTTATATATGATGCTGAGAATATACAATATATTGTTGCTGTAGTAGTGTATCCTACACCTAGAGCAACACCAATAGTTGCACCTGAAAAATTACTAGTGACTGCACTAACAACAATTACTACTATTAATGCAATAATACCAAGAACAATACTCCAAATTAGAGGAACTTTATCATCCCTATTAGAAAGTCTATGTTTTCCTTTTACTTCAGGGACTAATTTCTCTTCCTTTGGTTTATTAATTGTCGGTTCAATTGGATTTAACTTAGATTTGTTTTCTTGAGAATATGATTTAGTTTCTTGAGATTTATTTTGAAATCCAATAGGAAAGATATTTATTGATTGTTGTGATTGGTTATTTTGATTATGTGTCTTACTATAACAAGAATCACATAAAACTAGTGTCATTTCACTTCCATCAGGATTATTTCTTGCTATCTTGTGTTTGTTTTCATTAGGGAGAATTTCTTTATTACAAAGAGAACATTTTACTTTATCACTCTGATTATTACTTTTGGAATCAATATCAAGAAGATAATCAATTGAGCAATTAAAAAAAAGAGCAATCTTTTTTAAGGTTGGAATATCTGGTTGATTTACATCATTTTCCCACTTGCTAACTGTTTGAAAGGTAACATAGAGTTTTTCTGCCAAATCATTTTGTGTAATACCTTTCTCAGTACGCAATTGTTTTAACTTCTCTCCAAAAGTCATAATAATATCTCCTCCTAGAAATAATATTTTTAATTAGTTATTTTGTAAATAACCAATTAAGAGAATGACTCGCCAAAAAGTAGAATTAAATAAAAAGTTCCAAAACTTATAGTTTTTGGTACTCCTATTTTTCGTTCTAAATTATACGATTTTTGTATAGTTTTATCAATATTGCACGCCTTTTTTTATTTAAAACAACTTGTGCCAAAAACTATACTTTTTGAGACACTCTAATATAAGTACATAGTTTTTAGTTTAGATATTTAGTAATTTTAAAGTACAATAAAGCTTTAAATAATAAACCTAATTATATCTTTAACAATTAGTAGTCCAGCAAAAGCAAATAATAAGATTAAACCAATGGCATTAATTATTCCTCTAACTTTTAAAGATATTTTTCTTCGTGTTACTGTTTCAGTTAAAGCAATAAAACATTGCCATCCATCAAGTCCGGGAAATGGAAGAAGATTAAAGCAACCAAGATTAATAGATATATATGCCCAGATTAATAAGAAGTAACTTATATCACTAGATTTAAAAGCATCTGTTGTTACTTGATAAACTGCTATGATTCCTCCAGTTTGTTTCCAACCTGTTGGGGTAAAGATTGAAAAAAGTCCTTTATATAATGAAGTAAAAAGATTACCAAACTGAGAACCAGTTGTAATAAAAGCTTGTTTTATTCCGAGTCTTTCTTCTTTAGTTAAAGGAGAAATACCAAGGAGTTGAAAAGATTTAATCTTTTCATTTCCAACTTGTGTTTCTTGAGTTAAACATTTAATGGATGTTTCTAAAATATCATCACTATTTTGTTTTTGATACTTTATATGGACTAATCGATATGAATCATATTTAACTGAATAATTTTTAATTTCTTCTGGATATGAATAATGACTAGAATCAAGTGAAGAATAATATTTATATAAGAAACAATCTTGAACTGCATAAGACACGCAAGTTGGGGAAAGATAAGAAGTTCCTTCTTTATATGTTAAATATTTATCTAGTTTTTCTCCATATCCGTTTTGAGGAAAATAAAAGATATCTGAAGAACCCTCTAGATTATGATATTCTTGATATGCATATAAGATTCGATCATAAGAAGAAATACCTTTTTCACTTATTAAGGATGATTCACTAACCATAACTTCATTAGATTTATCACCTAAGGATATTACTTGTTTAACAGAAGAATAATTAACAAATAAAAGAACAAGAGCTAAAAGAAAGTTAGTAAATACTCCTGCTAAAAAAATCATTATTTGTTTTAAATGATTAATTCCTTCAATAGTTCTTTCAACAGGAATTTCTTTATTTAACAAATCTATATTTTGTTCTCCGGCCATTAATACATATCCACCAAGAGGAATGACACCTACAGAAAAATAAGTCTCTGATTGAATATATTCATAGTTTGGATTTCGACAAGGTAAGATTCTTTCAGGTTCAATATTTGGAGAGTTAAATAAAGGTTTTTTTCTTTTATATTTAAATCTTTTTCTAAAAATTTTTGGTCCAAAACCAATTGAAAATTCTGCGCAGTAGACATTGAATATACTTGCAATGGAATAGTGACCTAGTTCATGCAAAGAGACAACAATGGATAGCAAAACTAAAAAAAGCAGGACATATAAGAAAGTCATTTTTTATATTCCTTATTTGCTATTATTTTGTTTGCATATTTAATTGCATCAGTTGAAATTTTATCAATATTTTCTTCAGTTAATTCTTCCTTAATATTGAAGTTTAAATACAAATATTTTAGTCCTAAATATATATCAGTAAAAGGAATATTATTCGCAATAAATTCATCGATCAATTTAGTATCTAAAGCATTGAAAAAAATCATACCAACATTACCAAATTTTTTATACATATTTAGAGTAAGTTTAAAGCAAGGATAAAAAGAAAAATCTATCTCTTCTAAAGTGTTTTCTTTAAGCATTTTTTCTTCATCAAAATTAATCTTATGAGCCTTAGTTTTTCCAAAAGATAAAGCAAAAGAAATTGCAACTTTCATATCAACAGGAGAAAGTTCAAATATTTGACTTTTATCTTTAAAAATAATTGATGCATGAATTAGAGAACTTCGACATATTAGTGGCTTAATTTTTTTAATAGGAATATTAAATAAAACACTAGCTTCAATTACTTCATATGCTTTGTTAATTAATGTTGCAGAATCGATGGTTATTTTATTTCCCATATTCCAAGTGGGATGAGATAAAACTTCTTCAGGTTTTACATTTTTTAAGTCTCTTTTTTCTTTATCTCTTAGTGCACCACCACTAGCTGTAATGACATAAGATTCAATATCTTTTTTGTTCCTTTTTTCTTCTTTTATTTGATTAAGTAATTTATACAAACCAACATGTTCAGAATCGATTGGATATATTTTAGATTTAGATTTTTTTCTAATAGGATTAACTAAATAAGAACCAATAACAAGCGATTCTTTATTTGATAAAAGCAGTACTTGATTTTGCTTTAGTGCCACTAGTGTTGGCACTAATCCATCATTACCTAAAATAGAATTTAAAACAACTGATTCTTTATTTAATTCAAGTATTTTTATATTAGCATCTTTTCCGATAATTACTTTATAATTTTTATACTTATTTTGAAATTCTTTTCCAGCATTTTCATCAATGATTCCGACATATTTTAGATTAGGAAAATAGAGTAAATATTCTTCAATCTTGTTATAATTAGAAGAAAATGTTAACCCGACTAAATCGTATTCATATGAATATTTTAATATGTCTAAAGCCTGTCTACCAATAGAACCAGTAGCACCAAGAAGGACTAAATCTTTCACACTAAAAAGCTCCAGCCATTTGCAGAAAATTGAATTAGAATTGACATAGCAATAGAAGAGAATAAGACAGAGTCAAATCGATCAATAACTCCACCATGTCCAGGGAATATTTTTCCAAAATCTTTAATGCCATAAGTTCTTTTAATTAAGGAGAATGCAAGGCCTCCTAATGCACCGACAGTAGGCATTAATAAAGCAAGAAGAATTATATTAATAAAACTATATCCACCAAAGACATGCATCTTAGCAAGAAGTGGAGAATAACTAAATTGAACAAGGCCAGGAATTAGAGGTAGTTTAAAAGCAAATTCCATTATTGCAGCAGCAGAAATAGAAAAAATTACTGATACAATTATTCCACCAAAAAAGCCTTCCCAAGTCTTATGTGGAGAGATTCTTGGATTCATTCGATGTTTACCAAAAAGCATACCAGTAAAGTAAGCTCCAACATCACTCATCCATACTCCAATAAATGTAAATCCAAGTAAGACTGAACTTGCTAAATCTTGGCCCTTTGATCCGACAACTGAAGCATAATAATCTTTAAAATAATTTCCGTATGTTGTTTCACCAAAAGAAGTAGAAACTTTAGTATTGGAAAGGAAATCTAAACCTGCACTATTTGGGAACAATCTTAGGTATAACATTGACTGAAATCCTAGAGCCAAAATTAGTCCAGAAGTAAATAGAAAAGTAACATCAATTAACTGGACTCTTTTATCAACAATAGCAATAAAAAATAAGATGAAGAAATATAGCATTATAGCAAGAAGAGAAACACTCATTTCTGATAGAGCAATACTTGCTCGAGAAAAGACTTCTTCGTTAATTAAACTGGCCTTAATAATTGTCCAAAAAATAAATGAAAAAACAAAAAGAAAAACTACTACTTTTGTAACAGGAGTATATTTAGTTTTTCCAGGAACTTCTAATATTTCTTTTGTACCAAAAAAGCAAAGGAAGATAATCAGAAATAAGAAAAAATAGCCACCAAATAAAGTAGTAGGAATAATAGCTCCGATTAAAGCGATCGAAGTTAAAACTCTTATTTTTGAATCTTGGCGTTGAGCACTTGAAATCTTATTTACTGACATATTTTATCGACTACTTATTTTACCAAATCTACGTT
>CACYDF010000094.1 GCA_902773085.1 uncultured Erysipelotrichaceae bacterium | reverse complement strand
TGCAGCTGCTGATTATTTCTTAATGCCATCTTATTTTGAACCATGCGGTACTAGTCAACTTATCTCAATGAGATATGGAACTGTGCCAATTGTATCAAATATTGGAGGCTTAAATGATACTGTTAAAGACTTATCTTGTAAAGATGAAGCAACAGGTTTTGTATTCAATAATTACGACTATTATGCATATGATAACTGTATTATTGCTGCTAATGAACTTTTTTATCACAATAAAGAGTTTTATAGAACTTGCCAAGTAAATGGAATGAAAGGTGATTATTCTTGGAAATCAAGTGCACAAAAATATCTAGAATTATATGATTCAATTATCAAATAAGTTTTAGTTTATAGTATTATATATATGTAGTTGGAGGGGATGATATGCCAGAGCAATATAAGATTAAGGAAAATACAATTTCAAAGTATCAAGGTAAAGAAGGAGAAACACCTGAAGAAAAAAAATTAATACTTAAATATCAAAAATTAGCAAGAAAGATTACTGATAATGTTGAATCAAAACTAAAAGGTGTAACTACTGATTCACCAGAATACTGGGGATTAAGAGAAGTTATTACAGAACCTGAAGTTGATGTTGTTTTAACAATGAAACTTAGAAAGTGGTACACTTTTGAACAAATTTATAAAAAGAATAAAAATCAATTTGATCCTGCTGAATTTGCTTCTATTATTGACAAACTTTGTATTCATGGATTAATTGAATATGACTATGGAGATCATTATGATGATAATGGTCCAATTAAAGATGCTAAAAAAGAAAAGAGATATCGTCTAAGTTTCTTTGTTCCTGGCTCTGCTGAACTATTTAATTCATCAGTTGATAGAATAGCAAGAAATCCAGCTGTTGCATCCTTCTTTGAAAGAATGACTTTCTTACCACTAGAAAAGGTTACATCAATGGTTAGACCTGGTGGTAATGGAATTGGGATGCACGTTATTCCAGTTGAAAAAGAAGTAGCCTTTAATAATGAAGCAATTAAAACAGAAAAGATATCATATTGGTTAAAAAAATATGAAGGTCATCTTTCTGCTGGAATTTGTTCTTGTCGTGAATCTAGAGCTGTTCTTGGAGAAGGCTGTGAAGATGATCCAAATGATTGGTGTATCCAAGTTGGTGATATGGCAGATTATACTGTTGAAACCAAAAGAGCACACTATATTTCAAAAGAACAGGCACTTACCATTTTAGAAAAAGCAGAGAAGAATGGTTATGTTCATCAAATAACTAACATTGATGGTGCTGATCATATTTTCGATATATGTAACTGTAATCCACAAATCTGTAATGCACTTAGAACTTCCCAATTATATAACACTCCATATATGTCCAAGTCTGCTTACTCTGCTCAAGTTGATCCAACTAAGTGTGTAGCTTGTGGAAGTTGTACTCAAGTCTGCCCTGCTGGTGCTGTTAAACTTGGTCAAAAACTTTGTAATAAAAAAGGTCATAATATCAAATATCCTAAAGCAATTTTACCTAACAAAATTCATTGGGGAAAATATGCTTGGGATGAAAATTATAGAGATACAGCAAGATACAATACCCACGATAGTGGAACAGCTCCATGTATCAGCGCATGTCCTGCACATGTTCCAGTTCAAGGATATTTAAAACTTGCTAATCAAGGAAAATATAAAGAGGCTCTTGCTTTAATAAAAAGAGAGAATCCTTTCCCAGCCGTATGTGGAAGAGTTTGTAACAAACGTTGTGAAGATGCTTGTACTAGAGGAACTGTTGATCAACCAGTATCAATTGATGCTGTTAAGAAATTTGTTTCTGACTACGAAATTAAACAAGTTGAAAGATATGTTCCTGAGAAAATAATTAAAAGGGCTGATAATAAATTATTTGGCCAAAAGATTGCAATTATTGGTGCTGGTCCTGCTGGACTTAGTTGTGCATACTATTTAGCAGTAAAAGGATATAAACCAACAGTATTCGAAAAAAATCTTCATCCAGGTGGAATGCTTAGATATGGAATCCCTACTTATAAACTTGAAAAAAATGTTATTGATGCAGAAATTGCAATTATTAAAAAATTAGGTGTTGAAATTAAATGCGGTGTTGAAGTTGGAAAAGATATTACAATTACCGACTTAAAACAACAAGGTTATAAAGCTTTTTATATTGCAATAGGCTGTCAAGGTGGTAAATATCCTGGAGTTGAGAACGAAAAAGCAAGGAATACTTTTGTTGCACTTGACTTTTTAAGAAGATCTTTATCGATGGAAAGGCCTAATTTGACTGGTAATGTAGTAGTTATTGGTGGTGGTAATGTAGCATTTGACTGTGCAAGGACTGCTACTAGACTTGGTGCAAATAATGTAAAAGTCGTAGCTTTAGAAGCTGAAGGAAAGATGATTGCATCAAAAGAAGAGATAGAAGAAGCACTTGAAGAAAATATTGAAATTATTAATTCTTATGGACCAAAGAAGATCAAAGTTAGTACTGGAAATATTGTTAATGGCATCACCCTTAAAAAGTGTACTCAAACAATTGATCCTGCTACATTGAAGTTCTCTCCAAAATATGATGAAGATGATACTATTGAACTAGAAGCAAATTATATTA
>CACYDF010000093.1 GCA_902773085.1 uncultured Erysipelotrichaceae bacterium | reverse complement strand
GATGCTTTTAACAAAAAAATTACTGGTACCAAAACTAATGATGAACTTATTAGTGATATTATTGCTAATACTCCACCTAAAATGCGTAGAAGCACTATGCAAGCAGTAAGAATTATTGATGAAATAGTTAAAGTTTCAAATAAAACGCCAAAATATATTTCTATTGAAGTAACTAGAGAAAAAGATGATAAAAAGAAAGGAAAAGAAACTATTTCTAGATTAAAAGAATTAAAACAATTTATGGCCATATTTGAAAAAGAAGAAAAATTAGTTGAGCAGACAAAGAAAGTTAAAGAAGAATTAAATAATATAGAAGCAAATAATGAAATATCAAAATTAAAAGGCAAACATCTATATTTATATTTTAAACAAGATGGATATGATTTATATACAGGTGAGAAAATAAATATTGAAGAAGTTTTAGATAGTACAAAATATGATACTGATCATATTATTCCAAAAAGGCTAGCCAAAGATGATTCACTTGATAATTTGGTTCTTGTAAATAGAGATTATAATCAAAAAATCAAAGGTGGAATTTATCCAATTCCTTCTCAAATCCAAAATGATCAAAAAGTAAGACAAATTTGGAAAATCCTTCATAACAAAGGAGCAATTAGTGATAAGAAGTATAACAATCTAATTAGAACAACTCCTCTTACTGATGATGAAATATCTGATTTTGTTAATGCACAAATTAATGTAGTAAACCAATCAAATACTACAATACGTGATATTCTTAAGATAAAATATCCTAACACTAAACTCATTTTTTCTAAAGCACAATACCCATCATTTATAAGAAAAGAATTTGATATACCAAAATTAAGAGAACTTAATGATACACATCATGCTGTTGATGCTTATCTAAATATTGTTTCAGGTGTTATACTCCATAAAAAATATTCTAGTGAGTTTTGGAGAGGCAACCAAAATGAACAAGATAATATCAATATGGAAAATACTATCAAAAATACTCTTGAAAAAGATAATAATATAATTAGAGATTTAGTAAAGACTACATGCGATAAACATAACTTCTTATTAACTTATCGTAATAATTATCAAGATGACCAATTCTATAAACAGACAATATATAAAAAAGGTGATGGGAAACTTGCACCTATTCATACAAGTTATCCAATGAATGATACAGATAAATATGGTGGATATAGTAGTGTTTCAACAGAATATTTTGTAGTTGGCACATTTAAAAAGAAGAATAAAGAAATAAAGAGTTTGGTTTCAATTCCTCACCTTTATAATTGCCTTTATAAAGACAAAAGTAAACTATTAGATGTACTAAATAAGGATTTATGCTCTAATGATGAGAAACTTGAAATTAAATTTGAAGATAAAATAAACAATAATCAAAAAATTGAAATAAAAGGATTACTGTATTTATTATATTCTGCAAATGAAAACCAGATTAAATTAAAACCTATTTCCCCTATTTTTTTAAAAAACGATTACTTGACATACCTAACTAAAGCAGAGAAATATATGGACGATTTAAAAGCCAATAATGATGAATCTTATACTAAAACTACTGATAAAAATAAAAAGAATTCATTTAATTTTAGTAAAAATAAAAATTCTGAAATACTTGAAAAACTAATAGATATTTCAAAAAAGAAAAAATATGACTATTGTTCAATGATTACAAGAATTAGAAATTTTGATATTGGAATAGTATTTAACAATAAAACTTTAGGTGAACAAATTCAATTTATATTTTCAACTATTTCATTGTTTACAAGAAACACTTCTAAATACACATTTGAAGAGACGAAGATGTCAAATTTTTTAAAATCAAAAACATTTATTTCAGAAAATGATTCTATTTATGTAATATATGATTCAGTTACAGGTTTATTTACATATAAAAAGAAAATATAGTTAATGGCATTTAGAACACTTATCATTGACTCTCATAGTAAACTAGAGTATTCATTAGAATATCTAATATTTAGAACACCAGAATCAACAAAGCGTATTTTATTAAGCGAAATACATACTTTAATTATTCAATCAACAGCAGTTTCGATAACTACATCTTTAATAGCTGAACTAATAAAAAAGAAAATTAAAGTAATATTTTGTGACGAAAAAAAGAATCCTATTAGTGAATTAACTCCTTTTTATAATGCACATAACTCTTCTGGAAGAATATTTGAACAAATAAACTGGGATAACAATATTAAAGATGTTGTTTGGAAACATATAGTAATTCAAAAGATAAAAAATCAATCTAATTCTCTATTTAGAAAAGGAAAAAAAGAAGAAGCAAAACAATTATTGGAATATTCAAAAGAAGTTGAAATTGGTGATGTAAGTAATAGAGAAGGACATGCTGCTAAAGTATATTTTCACTCTATTTTCTTTGAAGGTTTTAATAGAGATCTTGAATGTGATATTAATACTTTTTTAGACTATGGTTATACAGTTTTATTATCTCAGTTTAATAGAACAATTACATCTTATGGATATTTAACACAGTTAGGTATTCATCACATTAATGAGTTTAATCAATTTAACTTATCATGTGATTTAATTGAGCCATTTAGATTTATTATTGATGATAATATTGATGCCCTTAGCATTAATGATAATTGGAAAGACAAGATAGTTAGTCTTCTTTCTTTAGAAGTTATTATTGACGAAAAAAAACAAACTGTTGTAAATGCTATAAACATATATTGTCAAAGTGTTTTCACAGCAATTAAAAATAAGAGAGTAACCGAAATTAAATTTATTAATAATGATATATAGATTTATGAGAACACTATTATTTTTTGATTTACCATCAGTAACTAAAACTGATCATAGGGAATATTCTAAATTTTTAAAGTTTATTAAATCAAAAGGATTTGTTATGATGCAAGAAAGTGTATACACTAAGTTATCTTTAAATGAAACAATAGTTGATTCAACAATTAAGGAAATAAAAGATAAGCTACCAAAAGATGGTGTTATTTCGGTTCTAACAATTACTGAAAAACAATTCACTTCTATAAAACATCTTCTTGGTGAAATTAACATGGATGTAATAATAAGTGATGATAAGGTAGTTAAGTTATGAGTATTTATGAAATTTCATTTGACGAAAAAGAATATATAAACATCGATAATAATCCATTTATTACATATGTTATTGAAAATAAAAAAATACTATTTAATATTGAAAAGTATATTCGAATGAGTTTTGAAGGAGAAAGAGATTATATCCATTTATCAAAAGATAAACAACTTGTATTACTTGATGATTATTGTGATGTTGTTGATAACATATTTGTTCTAGATATAAATACTAAAAAAAATATTAATGCTTTATATAAAATATTAAAGAGTTTATATTATGAGAAATTAAAAGAGAATATTTCTGGATTAAAACAAGATATTTCAAAAATTGTATCTGAAATATCTCTAGATTTTGATTTAGAGTTATATGTAAGTAATGAAATTAAAGAAGAAGATTTGTTTAAAATAATGGATTTACAATTTAAAGAAATTGATTCTGATTATAAGAATAGATTAATCAAATATATGGAAGTAATAAATGAACTTAGAAATATTAAAGTTTTCTTTTTCTTTCATTTACATGATTATTTTGAAAAAGAGGAATTAGAAACAATTATTAAAGAAATAAAATATAGAAATATATCAGTAATAAATATTGAATCTCATAACTTGTTTACAAAAAATGATAACGAGCGCATTATCATTTATGATAATGACTTGTGTTATATTTCATAATTTGATATATTTTTTTATATAGATAACCATTCTTAAACCAATATTATTTTGAGGTTTGAGAGTAGTGTTATCTTCAATTACTCTCAAAGAGAAAAGGAAATCAGGTGCGGGGATAATGGGTTTGAGAGTAGTGTTATCTTCAATTACTCTCAAAGCGAAGTTTTAACTCGGTCAAAGTCAAAGAAGT
>CACYDF010000092.1 GCA_902773085.1 uncultured Erysipelotrichaceae bacterium | reverse complement strand
CTGCATTTTTAGTAGCTTGTCTTTGATCATCATTAAAATAAGCTGGGCAAGTAATGACAGCCTTTGATACTGGAAAACCAAGATATTTTTCTGCATATCCTTTCATATAAGAAAGAATCTTTGCAGAGATTTCTTCAGGTCTAAAGTTTTTATTAAATGCAGAAATATGGACTGTTTCACTAGTACCCATTTTCCTTTTAATAGATGCAATAGTATCAGGGTTAGTTAAAAGCATACGTTTTGCTGCTTTACCAACTACTTCTTCTCCATCTGGTTTAAAAGAAACAACTGATGGACAAGTGTTAGATCCTTCTGGTGAAGGAATAACTTTAACAGTCTTATCCTCTTGCATATAAGATACAACTGAGTTAGTTGTACCAAGGTCAATACCTAAAATAACTTCTTTTGCCATAATTTTTTCCTCCTAATAATTAATTATGTTTAATAGCTTTTGAGATTATAACTCTCGCTGGCCGTAATACGACATCATGTAATATAAATGCTTTTCCATATACATCCATTACTTTATTGTTTTCTGGTCCTTCACTTACTTGAATTGCTTCCATATAAGTTGGGTTATATTCTTCACCAATAGTTGGAATAACGATTTCAACTTGCTTGGCTTTTAATAAGTTGCATAATTTGTTATAGATAATTTTAAATCCTTCAACATAACCTCTAACTACTTCATCTTCAATTCTCTTTTTAAAGGCTACATCAAATGTATCAATAATTGGAATGATTTCTTTAATCATTTCTTTTAAAGCAAATTTCTTTTCATTCTCTACTTCTTTATCAAGCATCTTTCTGGCATTTGATAAATCTGCAAAAGCTTCATAATATTTGTTTTTCCATCCTTCAGCTACTTTATCACTTTCTTCAACAGAAGATTGATTTTTAGTTGCTTTTTCACTTAATTCCTTAAGTTCTGCTTTTAACTGATGAATGTCATCAGCAGCTTTCATCATTTCTCGCCTATATGCTTTTTCAGAAGAAGCCTGTTCTTCTTGATATAACTTTCTAAGCTTGGGATCGTGCTTTGCTAATTCTAATACATACTCGTAAAAATTCACTTCTTTCTCCCCTTTCCTTCATTCTGGCTATTTTTTTTGCCATCAACTATTGTATCATTAATTGGAACAAGTTCACTCAAACTTCCATTAGGATTGAACTTTTTTTCAAACATAAATGCAATATATTCCAAAATAGAGATGATTTTTCTATAATCCATTCTTCTTGGACCGATAACTGCTATTGAATCTTTACCAAAAATATTTTTCTCAACAATGGCAAGTTCTCCTTTATTATCATCAGTAAAAGAAACTTGAACATTTCCTAAATCATCTTTATGAGAAAGTCTCTTTTCAATATTAGTTGGATTATCTAAAGTCTTTAAAGTTTGTCTAATTGCATTTGCGTTCTTTGCTAGTTCTGGAGCAGTGAGCAGATTTTCTTGACCATATACTTCAAATCTTTTAACTGCAAAATTTAAGAAAGCTTCTAAAAATGCATTGATAACAAAATCACCAGAATTACCATACATATTTAAAATAATAGGTGCTATTTCTTGAGACCTTTGTTCAAGTTCATTTAATAAGCATCCATGAAGTCTATCATTTAACATTTTGACAGATGCTGCGATATCATCAACTTTTATTTCTGCATCATTAGGTATAACAAATGTTTTCTTTTCAACATATCCTGAGTCAGTAATTAAAATACCTAATGCTTGAGATTCATTAATCTTAACTAGTTGAAGAGATATTAATCGTTCATCCGAAATCTTTGGGCCAAGAACAACCGCTGCTGTTTGAGTCATATCAGATAAAAGCTTACATGATTCTTTCAAAGTATCTTCAACAGTTGTTGTTCTCTTCTTAAGAACATTTTGAATTTCTCTTTGAAAATCTAAATCAATAGAACTTAAAGCATTATCATTACTAAGATGATTTAAATAATATTGATATCCTTTCGAAGATGGGACTCTACCAGAAGAAATATGCTGTTTTTCAATATAGCCATCTTTTTCTAAAGAAGCCATAATATTTCTAATTGTAGCTGATGAACACTTTAACCCATACTTCTTTAATAAGTTCTCAGAGCCAACTGGTTCACTAGTTTCAATAAAGTCTTCAACGATGATTTTTAATACTTGAAATTTACGATCTTCTTTCATAAAAATTTACCTAGATTATTGCAATCCAAGTAATATTATATAACATTGTTTAGCAAATTCAAGTATTGAGTGCTAAAATTTATATTTTTCTTTGCTTCTACATTAAATACATCGTTTTAACTTATTTTGTAATTTTATTATTGACACTATCTTCATAGTAACGATCATAGAAAGTGAAAACGATACTATCATCATTGAATGTATATTTAGCATAGACATTCTTATCAAATCCACAGATAGCAAAACGCTGATCTCCTTCATAGTAGTATTCAATTGCATCATATAAATAACATACAATTGATTTTTCACTGGAATCAATTAGATAAGAATTTGGGTCTAAATGTTTCTCAAAAATGCTTTTAGCATCATCAAAGTTTTCCAGTTTAACATATAAGTTTATTTCATGAAGAAATAAATAATTTCTTTTATTCAAACTCAAACTACTTGAGGGGTAATCAAGAGTGACTGGTTCATGAGAACTAGACATTGTATTTGGATCCTGAAAAAAAGGTGTCAAAAATCTATACCCCATTTCACTACCATATGCGTACATTAAAACTGTATCATCCTCTTCTGAATAATATACTGGTGATTTATCATAAAAGAGTAGCCTCACTTTTTTGCTGCCACTAACATATTCAACTAAAGAAGAAGAAATATATGGCCTTATGCAATCGTCATAAAAACCTTGGATATTGTCTACACTAAAATACAATCTAGAAGAATTATTTTCACTTTGGTTCAAAAATTCCACTTTATAGTCTAGAGTATCAATTTCCCATTTTATTTTTTCTTTATCCCTGTTTAAAGAATAAAATGTATTAAAAATTAATTTAGTAACTGGTGGATCTGGCTTTTTGACATTAGAAAAATAGACTCCTAAACTAATACCCACTGCACTTGAAACAATTGCTGCACCGGCTACTATACCAATAATAATCTTTTTCTTTTTATTTTTAACCATTTTATTTAATCACGTTTTTCTAAACATTTTATTTTGAAAACTTGATACGTTTATCCTTAATATAAATGTAACAAAAAAATCATTCTTTATTTTTAGTATATTTTACTGAAAGTTCAACTTTCCTTTTATAATGCCTTATACTACCGGATAATTGTTGAATTTCCCTATAAAAATATGAATAGTAAGTTGAACTGCATATCTCTTTACTAAACCTATATTCACACTCTTCTAATCCTGTGTTTGCCTTTGCGTTAAATATGTATTCTGACATAGAAATTGAATATGCTACTTTATAATAGCCATTATCAATATATTTATTATCAATTAATAACAATACATCATAATTTAGAAATCCATCCACTTCATAATTAGTCTTGTCAACTGTTTTCCAATTGCAAGCAGAATCATCTACAACACACTTAATATTATATGTTCCATTAAATATTTTATTTGCTCTTGAGTCAGCAGAGTCGCTTATTTCATGTCTATATCTTACTTCCCCTATGCAACCTTCGTATTCCTTTTTTAAATTACTCGAGCGTGTTGATGCATTAAAAAATGTGTTTTCTTCAAGCTCATCTTCAAATTTTTCGTAAGTCATCCCACAAGAAACAAACATCAAACTTGAGAGCAAAAGTAGCAAACCTTTCCTTTTTTTCATAAAGTCTCCTCCTAATAGGAAAACATATTCCCAACTATATTATAAGTTATTAAAGTATAATTATTTACCTTTAAAACTGTTTGTGCAACGTTTTACTACTTCAAGCACTTTTAATAATTTTTGTGCAAATATTTTTAAAAACAATTGTTATTTCTTTTTTGCAATTAACAAATTGATATCAACGCCTTGATTCCTAAATTTTTGCTCATATTCAGTAGTAGGTATTATATTTTCTTTTTCAACATAAAATGGAGATATTATCTGTATTTCAAATAGATTAGAACTATTAAAATATTCGACACTATCATTAAATAAATCTTTGTTATCAGTCCTAAAATATAACTTTCCATCACTAGATAAAATACGATGGTATTCTTTTAGTTTATCTATATAAGTTAATCTTCGTCGATGTTCTTTTTTCCTAGGCCACGGATCTGGAAAATTGATATAAATATTATTAAACTTATTATCATTAAACTTATCAAAAAGTTTTTCAATAGGTGCATTAACTATATAAAAATTAGTAGTTGTTTCTTTAATAGAAGCAAATTTCTTTACACATGAAGCAAAAGCATTTCTATTAATTTCTACACCTATAAAAAAACTATTTTTATTTTCATTAACTAAAGAAAAAAGAAAACCACCAAGTCCACAACCTATTTCAATAGAATTTGCTTTAGCTATCTTTTCTTGATCTAGTTCATCTAAATTTGATGAAATATCTTTGTTTTCACTAAGGACTCTATCGGTCCACTTTTTATGCCTTAGTCTCATCATTTAATAATAGACCTAGCAAGTCAATTGCATGAGCATATATTTGCATGTTTGCATAAAAATCATCTAAAGGGAAATATTCATCATTTCCGTGCATCTTATAATCTCTTGTTGGGAAACATGCTCCAAAAGCAACTGAGTTTTTACTCTCTCTTGCATATGTTCCTCCACCAATTGCAAGTGGTTTTGTCTTAAAATCACAAGTATTAATTCGATATGCATCTAAAAGAGCATTAACATATGGAGAAGATAAATCTGCAATATATCCATCAGAATATCCAAGAGGAGTGATTTTACATGAAGTATTAATTTCTATCTCTTTAATAACTTCTTCAAATTTATATGATGCTGGGAATCTAAAGCTAACATAAATAGATAATTTCTTTTTCTTATTGTCATAAGATAATCTTCCAACATTATAAGTAGAACCATCAAATACTTTGTCGGAATATGAACCTTTGAACTTATTACCTCTTCCATCAACATAGTTGTTATAAATTCCTTCTAATACTGGTAAAGAATATACTTGTCCTAAAAAGTTAATTAAATGTAATCCAGCATTGACTCCGTTATATGGGGTTGAACCATGGGCAGGAACACCAACAAAAGTAACTCGGTTACCTTCAGAAATTATTTTTATATCTTTGTACTTCTTTTCATAAACAGCAATTTCTTTAATAAGTTCTTTTTCATCAATATTAAGTGATACGCTTGTTTCAGATAAAACAACATTTAGTGCATCTCCAAAATCAAAAGAAGGGCAAGGAATATCAACATCATATTCTCCTATATATGAAGAAATAGTTTTTTCAGCATAGATTAAAGGATAGTCTGAATCTGGCGAAAAGCCAAAAGTAGGGTATTCTTTTTTCATTGTATGAAAGTAATGTTCAAGACATTTAGATCCTCTTTCTTCATTTCCTCCGAAAAGGAATCTAAGTTTATATCCGCCAAGTTTACCTGCATCCATTAATGCCTTACAAGCATATAAGCATGCAATTCCTGGTCCTTTATCATCAGCTGATCCTCTACCATACATAATCTTCTTTTCTATTGTTAATTTAAAAGGGTCATGAATCCAATCTTTTTGTTTAACAGGGACAACATCAACATGGGCATAGATATCAAGAATTCTTCCTTCACCATAAGTTAGTTCAGTAATATAGTTATCACACCTATCTACATTAAAGCCTAATCTCTTTCCAAGATTAGCAACATATTCTAAAGCATTATCTACTCCTTTACCAAAAGGCATAGTTTTAGTAACTGTTGTTTCATCATGAACAGAATTAATCTCAACTAAATTATTTAATTCTCTTAAAGCTTCTTCTTTATATGGTTCAACAAGCTTGGTGTAATTGTCCTTTACCAATCTAATCTTTTTTAGTTTCATTTTCCCCTCCTACAAATTTTCTATCAAAGATAATTCCTAAACCTATAAGAACAAGTTTAGGAGAAAACACAAATGATTCATAATGATACTTTTTTAATGCATTAATAATAAACTGAGAGTTACCTCCAGTTAATACAACTTTTGCATCTTTTAAATTATATTCTTCTTTTATTTTTTCTACTATACTAATTAGCATAATAGCCAGTCCATTTACACTTCCAGAAGAGACACACTTATTTGTTTCATAATTAAGTAATGGTAAGTCATCCATTATCTTTTCATCTAATTTTAAATCTGTCGAATGATTAATTGATTTTGAAAAAGAAGTCATACCAGGAATAATTAGCCCACCTAAAAACTTTTTATTTTTGTCAATAGCCATGACCTTACTGACTGTTCCTAAATCAAAAATAATATAGTTTTCTTTTTCACTACAAGCAACTAAATCACAAAGTAAATCACTTCCTAAAATACCAATGTTCTGAATGTTATACTTGTTCTTTAAAACATATTCTTTCATCAATTCTCTTGTTAACAAAGTAAAATTCTTTTTCTTTTTTCTAAAATATTTTGTTATGAAAATTTCGCTTTTTTTATTAACACTTGAAATAAAAACTTGTTCGTAATCTAGTTTATCTAAATAAGTTAATACTTCTTTTTTCTCTTCCTTATAAAGCTTTGAATATTTATTAATAGAGTTAGACTCAACCTCAAGAATATCGATTGATGTATTTCCTATATCTAAGAATATTTCTTTTTTTGACATACCTATATATTATATATAATTTTAATCACCATTAAGTAAACTTATACACAATTGTTCCTTCTAAATCTGTTCTCCTGATTTTCACATTGTATTTTTTTAAAACATCTATTACTTCTGAGTGTGGAAACTTGTATCTATTTTTTTCACCACAAGAGATAATTGCTTCTTTTGGTAGAAGGTGTTTAACTAATTCTTCACTTGTTGATGTTTTTGACCCATGGTGACCAACTTTCAAATAATCAATATTTAATAAAGAATTATCATTGATAATTTTATATTCTATTTCTTTAGGGGCATCTCCCATAATTAAAAAAGAGTTATTCTTTATATCAAATTTGTAAACACCTGAATGATAATTCTTATCTCTAGTCAAGTTTAAATCATAAAAATTTAGATTATGTACTATAAGATTATCAATGTAATATGTGTTCTTGTTTGAAATAAAATCTTCAACATAAAGAACCTTTTTTACTTTAAAAATATTTTCTAATGACTCTAAAGCTCCGTAGTGATCATAATCTTGGTGAGTAATAATTACATAATCTAACTGTGTGATTTTAAGTTTGTTGAAATAAGGGACTAAACATTCTTTTGCTAAATCTTTCCCAACTATGCCACCTGTATCAATTAAAAAAATACAATGTCTATTTCTAACTAAGGTACAATCTCCTTGGTCAACATCTACAAAATGGACTTCATAATGATAAAGATAATCTGGTACAAAAAAAGAAGAAGTAACTAAAGATAAAACTACTCCGATTTCTTTTGAATGAAACTTGTATTTGTAATGATATAAACTTAAACAAAGGAAGAGTAAAAAATAGTATATTATAACTTGATAAGCGTGAATTTTACCACTTACAAAAACAATGTTAATGTTAGTTCCAATAGTCAGAATTTTGAGAATTAAATCAACAACTATATTAATTACAAAACCAACGTATGGAACAATTAGAAGTAAAGATAATAAAAAAATAATAATAGTAAATGGTGATAAAACTAGTTGAAGAAAAATCCCTAAAAATGATATTTGATAATCACTTAATAATTTATAAGGAAGATAAAATAAAGTTAGTTGTAATAAGAAAGAAATATATCCTTTAATTCCTTTAGCTTTTATTGGAAAAAGTCTAAGGAAAAACAAAAACGGAAATGAATAATAGAATGATGTTGAAAGGACAATATAAGGTTCAAAAATAAACATCACAATACAACTAATAGAAAGAATTTCCACAGAGTATAAATGCTTCTTAAACATATGACTACTTACTGTCTTTATTAAGTAAAAAAGAAAGATTCTTCTAATAGTAAATTTAAATCCAGAAGTAAATAAAAAAGCAAACAAAATTGTAGTTATTACATAATCATTTTTCTTTTTTAATCTTGCCTTAGTAAGATTTGAAATAATCCTAATTAGGAAAGAAATATGAAGTCCAGATAAAGAGAAGATAGAAGTTAATGAATAGATATTTAATAGTTCTTTCTTCTCTGAACTAATACCTTGACCAAATAGTAAAGAATTGACAATTTCCGTAGAATTCGTATTTAAAAACTTACTTATCCATTCTTGAATTGGTTTACTAATTGATAAACTTTTAAAAATAATTTTTGCTTGGTCAACATTATAAGCATAATAAACGCCTTGGCTATTCAAGTACTCTTTAAAGTTGAATCCTTGCTCATAATGACTGAATAATAACTTAGAAGAATAGCCACTTAACTCTACTACTGAAAATAGGTTTATATCACTATTATCAAAAACAAGATATTTACCCTTTGTAGTTAGAATTAAATAGTAAGTTTCTTTTCTTTGAATTACTATTCCAGTTATATTTCCTTTTGTCTCAATTCCTTTTGGAAATATCCATCCAATTATTAAAAATATTATTGCAAATATTAGTCCTATTATTACTAGCTTTTTGGATCTTGTCCAATAATAAGTTAGTAATGCTACTGGTATTAATAAAAACAAAAAATATACAGAAACAAAATATGAAAGTAAACCTATTAGTGAAAATAGAAAATAAGAAAAATAAAGCATTAATTAATTGTGATTTTATTCTTTACTTTTTCAAATGTTCCTTGCCCTACTCCCTTAACATTAATTATGTCTTCAATACAAACAAAATTCCCATTTGTATTTCTATAATCAACAATAGCTTTTGCTTGTGATGAAGTAAAACCAGCTGTAACAAGTTCAGTTGTAGTAGCAACATTAATATTTATTTTTAGTATTTCTGTTTCTACACATGATGACTCTTTTTCACTACTTGGTGGAATATAAAAACTTGTGTGAGAGCCAACAAGAATACTTGGGTTAAATGCTGATTGATCTGCTTTTGATGTAAGGCCCCCTGCTGCATCAATTAGATCCGATAAAGTTGCATTCGAACTAAGATAATAATCTCCAGGATAAAGTACTTCACCTGAAATTGATATTTTCACCTCCTTTCCATCATCTAGATTCGAATCTAGTGCAGTGCCATCACTTTTAGTACTTAGTACGCCTCCATTACTATCTACGTTAGAAAGTAAGGCTAAGCCGATAATGGTGACAACAATACCAATTAAAATTGCTTTAAACATATAAAAAATCTCCTTTCACTTATTTATTTGCCTGAAAGGAGACTATTTTTTAATATTATTAGTATTTTTTACTATTTTTTATTGGCTTGAACAATCAATTTATTTAATTTTGTAATAAATTCCCTCTTATTTTCTATATCATAGCCCTCTAATAGGAGTGCTTCATCATATAGAATTGATGCATAATACTTAGTTTCATCATCATTTAAGGAAGAAATAGAATTAAATAAATCATGTTCAGGATTAATTTCTAATACTTTAATAGCTTTAGGTTTCTTATCTTCATCTTTATTCTTGTTATCTATCTGATTATCTAAGATATGTTCCATTGATAATGATAGTCCATCTTTTGTTGATATACAAACAGGAGATTCAACAAGTTTAGATGAGAAAGAAACTTTATCTACTTTACCTTTTAGTGCTTCAGTTAAATTATCAAGAAGTCTCTTATATTTAGTAGAAAGTTCTTCAATCTTTCCTTTCTCTTTTTCAGAGAGTTCTTCGCCTGTTTCACTAGCGATATTTCTAAACTCAGTAGATGAATAATCCTTAATCATAAGAAGAGTAAATTCATCAATATTTGAAGTCAAAAATAAAACGTTTATCTTACTCTTTTTAAACTTCTCTATTTGAGGTAAAAGTTTAATCTCATCAATTGTTTTTCCGCATGCATAATAAATATATTTTTGATCTTTATTTTTTGCATCAATATAGTCTTTAAAAGTAACAGGTTTTTCACTAAGTAAACTTTGGTATGTTAATAGGTCTTGAAGCATCTCTTTTTTCTGGCCATAAGAATAGTAAATTCCATACTTAATATAGTCTCCAAATACTTTATAAAAATCATTATATTTATCTGGATTTTTCTTTAATAACTCTTTAAGTCTTTCAATAATTTTAGATTCAATATTATTTGCTATTTTTCTTATTATTGCAGAACTTTGTAACATCTCTCTAGAAATATTTAAAGGAAGATCATCACAGTCAATTAGTCCTTTAACAAATTTTAAATAATCAGGTAAAAGTTCTTCGCATTTTTCCTTAATAAAAATTCCTCTAGAATATAAAGCAAGTCCTTTTTGATAATTCTCAGAGTAGAGATTATAAGGTTCATGGGCAGGAATAAAAAGGAGTGATTCATAAGTTAGAGAGCCTTCCATCTTAATAGGTAAAGAAAGGAATGGTTTCTCGTAATCTTCAAATCTTTTCTGATAAAAACTGTTTAATTCTGTTTCTTTAATATCTTTTTTAGCCTTCTTCCATAAAGGTATCATCGAGTTTAAAGTTTTATCAATAATCTCTTCATGTGTTTGCCCTTCAATTACTTTTCCACTTGAATCTAAATTAGGTTTAACCTCCTTTACTTGCATCTTAATTGGATATCTAATAAAGTCAGAATATTTCTTAATAAGTTCAGTAATTTCATACTCTTCAAGATAATTTGAGTACTTTATATCTTTAGTATCATCTTTTAAATATATTGAAATTTCTGTTCCATGATCAACATCAAAAGTAGTATCTTCTAAAGTGTAGCTATCTACTCCATTAGAAGAAAATAAATATGGTTTTGATGAATTAGTTTTACTTTTAACTTCGACTGCTTTTGCAACCATAAATACTGAGTAGAATCCAACACCAAATTGACCGATAATATTTGTTGCTTTATTATCTCCTGCATCTTTATATTTTTTTAAAAATTCTTTTGAACCAGATTTAGCAATTGTACCTAGATTTTTTTCTAAATCTGCTTTACTCATTCCAATACCAGTGTCTTTTAAATATAGTACCCTTTTTTCTTTATCTACTGATATCCTAATTTCATGGTCACATTTAGGATAATGTTCAACATCAGTTAAGCCTAAAAAATTATATTTGTCGATTGCATCTGATGCATTAGAAATAAGCTCTCTTAAGAATATTTCATTATTCGAATAAATCGAATTAATCATCAAATTTAACAATTGTTTTGATTCGGTTAAAAACTCTTTTTTCTCTTTCATCACTTCTCTCCTTTTTATAAACCAACATCTTCTGGATTAATTATCTTCATGAGTTCATTATTAAATGATTCATGATTAATATTATTACAATATCCTAAATTAACTTTTTTAATCTTCTGATTAGAATCAATATATACAACATATAATTCATTACTAGTTCTTATTTTTGAACCAATAATTCTTTTTATTTTTTTTGGTTCTACTTCTATTTCTTTATTTAAAAATACATCATAAAAAATAAAGACATTTTTATTTTCATCATATACTAAGCATTCATTTTCATTTGAGTCGTTATTTTTGCTTATCCTTACTCTATATAGTCCAAGTAAAAGAAAAATAACAGCAAGGGAAAGAAAACTAATCATACCAATTAAAAAACCAATAACAAAAGCAGAATTTTTTCCTTCAATAAATAAAAATGTAATAAATAAAAAAGAGAAAAATAAAAGAATAAAAGATAAAACGAAATAGAACACATATGTTGATTTACCAAGATACGCTTTTTCTCTTTCCCCAATAATTATTTTATTCTTCACAATAGATAACTAACTCCGCTTTATATTTGTTTGAAAAACACAACATATATTATATAATAATTATGTTTTGTTTTTATAGTGAAATAAATAAAACGACAAGCAAATCTACAATTAAAATGAATAAGAAAAAAGTAATTATTATCGGTGGTGGAATTTCGGGTTTAACAGCAGGAATATATTTACTCGATAACAACTTTGATGTTACTATTTATGAAAAGCATTCTATCCCTGGAGGAGAATGTACTGGCTGGTATAGAAATAATTCCTACATTGATGGTTGTGCCCACTGGATTGTTGGAACTAATCCAAAAGATAAACTATATAAACTTTGGGAACATATTGGTGCTTTTGATCAAAACTCAGTTATCTACGATATGGAGTACTTATCAAAATTTGAATGTGGAGATAAGATGTATACTCTTTATTCCGATATTAAAAAACTAAAGCAAGAACTTCTTTCAATTTCTAAAGAAGATAAAAGACAAATTAATAAGTTAATAACTTTGATTAAACTTTTTTCCTATACTACTATTCCAACACATAAGCCAATTGATATGATGAATATTTTTGAACTTATTGCTTTTGGAATAAGATTTTTACCAATGGCACTTGCTTTTAGAAAATATTCAAGAATGTCTATTCAAGAATTTACAAGGCGTTTTAAAAGTCCAGTTATAAGAGATATACTTCATCGTTGGATGAATAAAGAATATAAGATGAGTTCTTTCTTATATGTTTTACAAGAAGCTAATAAAAATAATGCAGGAGTAGTTAAAGGTGGTTCATTACAAATGAGTAAAAGAATCACAGTTAGATTTAAAGAACTAGGTGGAAATATTATTTATAACAGTGAAGTCAAAAAGATTGTTATTGAAAATAATATAGCAAAAGGAATCATACTAGGTTCTGATGAAAAAGTTGAAGCTGATTATATTATTCCTTCTTGTGATATTCATCATACTTTCTATGACTTGCTTGATGATAAATTCACACCTGATTATTTTAAAAAGAAATTTTCTGCACTGGATAAGAATCCGCTTAATTCAGCAGTCTATGTTTCATATAAAGTTTTAAAAGATATTTCTAATCTTCCTAAAATGGTTGACTATAAAACAGAAGGTCTCTCTTTTGAAAATATGAAGCTTCCTCATTTCCAAGTAAGGAATTATTCTTTCGATGAAACCTACATTGATAAAAACGGAACTTTGATAACAATCATACTTCCAACTAATGATAAGTTTTATCAAATAATAAAAGAAAAAAATAAAGCCGAATATAACCAAATGAAAAACGATATCGCGTCTACTTTAAAAAATATTTTAATTGAAAAAATGAACCTAAAAGAAAATGAAATTGTTCTTATGGATATTGCAACTCCTCTCACTTATGAAAGATATGCAAATGCATACCACGGTTCATATATGGCCTTTGTCTCAATGCCTAAATCAAAAGGACTAATGCAAAAAGGCGAGATTAAAAATCTCAAGAATTTAATTGTGGCTGGCCAGTGGTTGATGCCCCCTGGTGGTCTTCCTATTGCATTATTTTTAGGAAAGCATGCTGCTCAACGAGTTTGTCGATTAGAAAAAAAAGTATTTATAAATAAGGAAAAAGATAGTAATATTTATAACGTAGTTAAAAAGAAGGCAGTATAGAGGGAGTGTATGTTATTTAATAAACAATGGACATTCTATAAAATCGGGCATGAATCTCAAAAACAAATTATCAATTTACCTCATGATGCCATGTTAAGAGAAAAAAGAGATATTCATTCTAAAGGTGGTTCAAAGGTTGGCTTTTTTGAAGGTGGAGATTATATCTACGAAAGAATTTTCAATGTTGTCTCTTTAGAAAATAGAGAAGTTTATTTTGAATTTGAGGGCGTCTATCATGATGCCGATATTTCTATCAATGATAAAAATGCATATAAACAAGAATACGGATATTCAGATTTTGTTTTTAATGCAACTAGATTTCTTAAAGCTGGTTTAAATCGAATTAAAGTAAAATGCGTTAATTCGGATCAACCAAACTCAAGATGGTATTCTGGTGCAGGAATTTATCGAAATGTCCATATTTATATTTTACCTTCTACTCATATCCTACCTCGTTCTTTGAAAGTTAAAACAGTTGATTATCGAAGTGGAAAAATCGAAGTATCTGCTTTGCTTAATAGAGAAGCAGCTACTCAACTTGATATTTTTGATGAAGATAATCAATTTGTTTGTTCATATAATTTAGCTAAAACGACAAGGCCAGTATATACAATTGAAATTCCTAATTGTAATTTATGGGATACAGATGATCCATATTTATATCGAGCAGTTCTAACTTGTGGTGGTCAAAAAGAAGAAGTCTTCTTTGGTGTTAGACAAATTGAACTAGAAAAAAGTCAAGGCCTACTTCTTAATGGAAAAAGAACAATATTATATGGTTGCTGTATTCACTCCGATAGTGGGTTAATGGGTGCAGAAACCTATGAATCAATTGAATTTAAAAAAGCTAAGAAAATTAAAAATGCAGGATACAATGCTGTAAGAAGTGCTCATAATCCTATTTCAAGAGATTTCTTAATTGCGTGTGATATTCTTGGATTACTTGTAATTGATGAATATGTTGATATGTGGTATATCCACAAAAGCGCATATGACTACGCTGGTAAAGTTAAAACTAATTATGAAAAAGACTTATTTGATATGGTTGAGAAAGATTTTTCTCACCCATCCGTAATTGCTTATTCAATTGGAAATGAAGTTAGTGAAACTGTCTTTGAAGAAGGACTTAGACTAACTGAAGCAATGACTACTTATCTTCATAATCTAGATAATACTCGACCAGTTACTTGCGGTATTAATATGTTAATGAATGGTTTTGCTAATTCTCCTTTAAGAGTCTACTCAAATAAAAAAGCTAAAAAAGAAGGTAAGAAAATGCCTAGCAAACCAAATCCAGTACTTACTTGGATTGGTGATAAATTATATAAATTTATCTGTCTATTTGGTAGAAACTTAATGAAGTTACTTGCTATGTTCCCATTTGTTGATAGAAATACAAAGAAAGTTTTTGCAAGACTTGATATAGCTGGATATAACTATGGAATAAGCAGATATGCTCACGACTTAAAGAAATATCCTTCAAGATATATTTTAGGTACTGAAACTTTCTGCTCTGATGCAAATAAGTTTTATACTCTTGCTCAAAATAATCCTCGTATCATCGGTGACTTTGTCTGGTCTGGTATTGATTATCTAGGAGAAGCTGGATTTAATTCTTGGGTTAATCAAAATGAAAACAATTATCTAAAAGATAAATCTGGATGGTTAACTGATGGTGGTGGTAGACTCGATATTTTATTAAATGAAAGTTTTGAAGTTGACTTAACTCGTTGTGCCTATAGGGAACAAGAAATCGCTCTTGGTGTAGTTTCACCTTATGATTTAGCTTCACCAAAATCTCCAAGTGTCTGGAAATTCTCTCGTGCACTAAGATCATATTCTTTCCCTGGATTTGAAAATAAAAAAATCCAAGTCGAAGTTTATTCTTATCATTCACTTATTAAAGTTTGTTTAAACAATAAAGTTATTCGTAAATTTAAAAATAAACACGGCAAGAATTATTTCAAATTTAAGATGAAATATATCCCTGGTAAATTAACAGCTGAAAGTTATGACCGAGATGGTGAAAAGTGTGGAATCGCCATTTTAACTTCTAATCACAACCCTCATTTCTCTATTTCTTCAGATGAAAAAGTAGGCTTTGCAAATGAACCATACTTTATTCATTTCAATGTTGTCAATGACAATAATGAAGTAATGCCTATTATGAGTGAAGAGATTGAAATTGTATCAGTTACAAATGGAACACTTGAAAGACTAGGTAATGCATGCCCATATAATAAAGAAGGTTACTTAGGTAAGAAAGTTAAAACATATCATGGTACTTGTTCTGCTGTAATTAAACCTAGAAAAGAAGGAACTACTTCTGTATTAGTTAGATCAAAAGCAGAAGGATTAACAATGATAAATATTCCTGTTCAAGATCGATCAACATATAAATACGAAAAAGAATACGGATACTAAATTTACTAATTAGAATTTAAATACAAGAAATTATATATCTAAATATTATATATAGTTTGCAATATAGCAACTTAAATATTGCTATATTTTTATGCTATTTAACTGCAAATTTAAGTATCAGATAAAAATATTTGTAAATTTTTGTTAGTTTGAATATTAAATGCAACAGTTAAGCTTAAAAATGTATTTATTTATGGTATTCTTTCTCTTAAGATCTAAAAAGTGTT
>CACYDF010000091.1 GCA_902773085.1 uncultured Erysipelotrichaceae bacterium | reverse complement strand
GCAACTTGCAAGATATTGAATTGAATTTCTTTCAAAATATATTTTAGAAGGTAATTTAACCCATTGCATATTATTTCTCCTTTTTCCGACTTTCTTAATGTTTAATAAGTTAATGGCAGAAACATTTCCACCAATTGAATTACGCCCATAAGATCCACACCCCAAAGTTAAAGAAGGTAGGAATGAATTATAGACGTTTCCGATTCCACCGAAAGTGGAAGGAGAATTCCAAATAACACGCAAAGCTTTTACTTTATCTCCATATTCTTCAACTAATTTTTGATCTTCACAGTGGATAGAAGCCGAGTGACCAAGGCCAAAGAAATTAACTACTTGTTCAGCATATAGAACACCTTCTTGGTATCCTTTTACTTTATAAAAAGCTAGAACTGGGGAAAGTTTTTCTCTACTAAGAGGTTCTTCAACACCAACTTTTTCACATTCAACACCAATAATTGAAATATCACTAGGAATTTTAAATCCTGCATTTTCAGCAATAAACTGAGGAGTCTTACCAACAATATCAGGATTTAATTTTGCATTTGGTGCATCTTTAGATGAAGTTACACCAAACATATATTTCTCAAGTTTCTTCTTTTCTTCACTATTTACAAAATATGTTTTTAGTCTTTTGAATTCTTTAATAGTCTTATCATAGATTTTGTTATCTATGATAACAGCTTGTTCACTTGCACAAATCATACCATTATCAAAAGATTTAGATAAAACTATATCATTTACTGCTCTTAGAATATCTGCAGATTCATGGATATATGCAGGAACATTACCAGCTCCAACACCCATAGCAGGTTTTCCACAGCTATATGCTGCTTTTACCATTGCATTACCACCAGTAGCAAGAATTGTTGCAACTCCTTCATGATGGATCAAAGCAGTAGTTGCTTCCATTGAAGGATTTTCAATCCATTGGATACAGTTTTTAGGAGCACCAGCCTTAATAGCAGCATCATAGATTACTTTTGCAGCTTCTTTTGAACAATTTTGTGCAGAAGGATGGAAAGCAAAAACAATTGGATTTCTTGTCTTTAAACAAATTAGAGATTTAAAAATAACAGTACTAGTTGGATTAGTAACAGGAGTAATACCAGCTATTACTCCAACTGGATCTGCAATTTCTGTAATTCCTGTTACTGGATCATCATTAATAACTCCAACAGTTTTTAAATGTCTCATATTATTTACAACATATTCACATGCAAATAAATTTTTAGTTGCCTTATCTTCAAAGACACCTCTTTTGGTTTCATTTATTGCAGATAGTGCAAGTGAACCGTGATTATCTAGTCCTGCTACTGAACATTTAGCTACAATAAAATCAATCTTTTCTTGATCTAGTAGCATAAACTCATCAAGGGCAACTTGTGCTTTTTCAACTAATGAGTTAACTTCTTTTGCTGCTAACAAAGCAACATCTTTTGTTTCTTCTTTCATGTTATTCTCCTTTTAATCTTCTTTTTGCAGATAAATATGCTATTGAAGAAGCAATATCAACTGTCTCTACTAATACTCCATCATCAACTACTAAATAAATAGGAGAGAAGTTATATATTGCTTTTATTCCACTTTTAACAACTAAATCAGCAATTTCTTGTGCATTATCTTTTGGTACAGAAATAATAGCTACTCCAATATCTTTGAATTTCGTTATTTCATCGATACTATAAACTTGAATATTATTAATTTTTTTACCGATAACTTTTATAGAAGAATCAAAGGCAGCAACAATTTCAATTCCATAATCATCAAATCCTTTATAAGAAAGAATAGCTTTACCTAGATTACCAGCACCTATTAGTATTGCTTTTGTTTTTTTATGATATCCTAAAAAGTTTTCAATGTCTCTAATTAAGTGATCTATTTTTCTTCCTACTTTTGGTAATCCACTTTCTTTTGAAATTACTTGAAAATCTTTTCTAACACTTTCTTTTGAAATTTTTAAATCAAGTGCAATATCTGTTGGAGATATTGTTTGTTGATTAGAATTTTTCTTTAAAATAAGATATTTAAGATATAGCGGATAACGATTCATTCTGTTTCTAGTTAATTCTTTATAATTCATAACGATATCCTTTTACCGAATATATAATACAATATTATTATTATAAATGTAAAGAAAAAAGCGCTTTGAAACAATTTTCCATAATAATTAATGATAATACCTGTCTTTTGGATACAACCCCTAATTTATAGTGTTAAATCTGTTTTAAGTAAAAGATTAATATCTCTTTGAGAAAGATAT
>CACYDF010000090.1 GCA_902773085.1 uncultured Erysipelotrichaceae bacterium | reverse complement strand
GAGTATTATGAGCAATTAAAACTATTCTAAATCAAGATTTAAATATTTACTTTAGTAAATATCAAAAATGGGAAAACATCCAAACTCAATAGAAAAATAAGATTTTCCATCAACAATGATTTATTAAAAGTATAAAAGCTGAAAAATTTTATTTAGACACAACATTAGCTTTAAAAAAGATTGTTGCATTACTTTGATTATGATTTTCAAACGGAATCAAAGGATTATAAATCATAGTTTCAAAGTAAAGTACATAATGGTCACTTATTAACTGAGCACTTGTTCTTATAACTCGGAAGAGTGATTTAGTAGTATCGTTATGTATGCTGCCATATTTCATTTTAGGTGTAAAAAACGCTTAAATAGCTTTATATACTCGTTTTATGCAAAAAAACACATTATACGAATTCGTTTTATGATATTATTTACATTTTGCGAAATTATGATATAATAATTTTGAGGTCAAAATATGGAAAAAGACTTATATTTTAGAAGAAAAATTTATGATGAGTTAATAAAGTGGGATAAAGATACAAATAAACTACCTTTAGTTATCGATGGGTTAAGGCAAGTAGGGAAAAGTTATATTGTTAATAAATTTGCGTATGATAAGTATGAAAATGTTATTACGTATGATTTTAGACATAATAAAGCGTTAAGAAAAATATTTGACGGAAATTTAGATGTTGACTCTATTATTAGAAATTCTGCTGTTTATTTCCCAGATAAGCAATTTGTACCTTATAAAACCATTTTAATATTTGAAGAAATTGCTGATTGTCCACTTGCTAGAACCTCTTTTAAAAGTTTTGCTCAAGATAAAAGATTCACTATTATTTCAACTGGAAGCTTACTAGGTATATTTAATTATAGAAGGAAAAACAAAATAGATATTCCTACAGGATATGAAAGAGTAATTCATATGTCTTCTTTGGACTTTGAAGAATTTTTATGGGCTAATGGTATTGATGGAAAAAAAGTTGATGACTTAAAAGAATATACAAAAAGAAAAGAACCATTACCTAACTCTTTATCTGCTTTTTATAAAGAAATGATTAAACGATATATGATTGTTGGTGGAATGCCCGATTCTATAAAAAAATATTTAAAAACGAACAACTACATTAAATCAAGAGAGTATTTAGAAGGTCTTATAAAAGATTATCGATCAGATTTTGGAAGATTCGTAAATGATAAAAGTAATGAAGAAATTGATTATCATTTACAAAATAAACTAAATCAAGTATTTGATTCTATTCCATCTCAACTTGCAAGAGAAACAGACACTCATAAATTCAAATATTCTGAAATTAAAAGTGGTGGAAGAGCAAAAGAATTCGAAGAACCTTTTATTTGGCTAGAAAATGCAGGGCTTGTTTTAAGATGCTTTAATTTAAGAGCAATTGAAAAGCCTCTTGAATTAAATACTGACAAAACATATTTCAAAACACATATTTCAGATATAGGACTTTTAATGGCAATGTATCCAATATCAACATCACAAGAACTTCTTGAAGATAAATTAGATAGTCGAAAAGGTGCATTATTTGAAAATCTTGTTGCTACGATAATAAACAAAGCCGGTCTACCTTTATATTATTTTTCAAAAGGCTCTGATCACTTAGAAATAGATTTTATTTTTGAAGGTGATAAAGGAATTGTATTATTAGAAGAAAAAACTATAAATGGTAAAATGGCAGCTTCACGCTCAGTTATGGAAGGAAAAACAAAATATAAAGCCGATATTTGCTATAAGGTAATTAGAGAAAATTTTGGTAAGGGAGATTTCTATACCAGTGTTCCACTTTATGCACTACCTTTTTTATTAGAAAATATAGTAACAGAAATAACTAAAGGAAAAGAATTAAAACCACTAGATTATCCGACTATCTAGTTTTATTAAAATATATGTGATTACAAACATGTTGATGTTTTTAAATCAATTTCTGCCTTTTCTTTATCTGCGATTATTCCTGTAGTTAAATTATAGTACATAGAAGATAAATATTTTGTTGCATCATGGTTAGTCAGTATGCATTATTTTCTAGTGATCTTTGTGCTTTCAAGTATCTCTTTTATACTAGAACCTAATAATATATATAATCCATTTGCCTTATTGCTTCCTTCTAT